>SKGI01000119.1 GCA_007117555.1 Candidatus Izemoplasma sp.
AAACGTTGTGGAACGCATACGACCCACAAAGAAAGCAAATAGGAGTGTGCCCTTATGGCTGAAAAACCAAAACAACCCGATGTGAAAAAAACGGAACCTACCAAATCCGACAAAAAGACGAGTCGCGTCATCGAAATTCTCAAGACTGAATATCCTTTTGAAGGGATTTTGCTTGGTGTCTTAGGTGTCTTAGTCTTTTTACTAGGTGTGTATATTTTTGAAGCAGAAGTCTTACAAATTCGTTTCACCGATTTCTGGCTTTTTGATTCACCGTTGAAAATTCAAATTTTCTCTTCAGTCGTCATGGTCATTGGCGCTGGGGCGATTGTGATGGCATTCGCACCATTCTTCGTGCCAGGTTTGAAAGAAATGAACCGTGTATCTTGGCCCAATCGCCGGACGATGGCGAACCACACCTCACGTGTGCTTGGTTTTATGATTTTCCTCGGTTTAATGTTCGTGCTTTACGATGTCTTCTTGCGTCCATTGTTCCGCTGGATCGAAAGCCTTTGAGGCGCCGGCAATGAGCAAAGCACTTCCAGAAAAACGGTGGTATATCGTCCAAACTTACTCCGGTCTTGAAAATTCCGTCAAAATCAATCTTGAGCGACGCATCGAGTCGATGCAGATGGAAGACTTAATCTTTCAAGTGGTCATCCCTGAAGAAATCCGTATGGAAAAAAAAGCAGATGGCACCATGAAAGAAAAGTTAGTCAAACTTTACCCTGGTTATGTCTTTATTGAACTCATCGTCACCGATGATTCTTGGTTTGTCGTCCGTAATACACCGGGCGTAACAGGGTTTCTTGGGAGTAGTGGTGGGGGGACCAAACCGATTCCTTTACCGCCCGATGAAATCAATCCAATTCTTAAAAAAGTCGGTATCTTGCAAACACCGAAAATTGATGTCAAAGTAGGCCAACAAGTACGTGTCAACAACGGGCCATTCAAAAACCAGGTTGGTGTTGTGGATGCCATCGATTATGAGAAAGCTGAACTGACAGTTCTTGTTGAAATGTTCGGCCGTGCAACACCTGCGGAACTAAGCTTTGATGACATCGACCCACAATAAAACCTATTCAGACTTGTCTTAAGGCAAGTCTTTTTCATGAAACCGCATCCTAACAGTATTTTTGCTTGACACAAAGGCTGTGACATTATATAATGCTATAGCATGCATATGTCTATGCGTTTTTTGAGTGGAAGGATGACTACCATCCGTTGACCACATCACGACCAAGAGGAGGTGTCTATCGTGGCTAAAGAAGTTAAGACTGTCGTCAAGTTGCAAATCCCCGCCGGAAGAGCGAATCCTGCGCCCCCCGTCGGACCTGCGCTCGGACAAGCCGGTGTCAATATCCAGGAGTTTTGCGTCAAGTTCAATGATCAAACTAAAGAACAAATGGGCAATGTTGTTCCTGTTGTGATTACGGTGTATAACGATCGTTCATTTACATTTGTAACTAAGACGCCACCAGCGGCGAACTTATTGCTTAAAGCAGCCGGAATTCCAAAAGGCTCTGGCAGCCCGCTAACAGAAAAAGTCGGCAGCGTGACCCGTCAACAATTACGTGAAATTGCCGAAATCAAAATGCCCGACTTGAATGCAAATGACGTTGAAGCGGCAATGAACATTATCGCAGGCTCTGCGAGAAACATGGGAATCTTGATCAAAGACTGAGCATTTAGCTGTTATACGCAGCTGACTGTGGGAGGAGATCTCACCAGATTCCGTCAGACCACATTAGGAGGAAAATATCATGGCCAAAGGTAAAAATTACCGCGCGGCAATGGAGAAGGTTGATCGGACCAAACAATATCCAGCCCTTGAAGCACTTGAACTCGTCAAAGGGCTATCGTTTGAGAAGTTCGATGCGACCGTCGAATGTGTCGCTCGTCTCAACATCGATCCCCGGAAAGCCGACCAAAACTTACGTGGCGCCATCGTGTTGCCGCATGGCACCGGGAAAGTAAAACGCGTCCTTGTCTTTGCGCAAGGTGACAAAGTGAAAGAAGCCCAAGAAGCGGGTGCAGACTACATTGGTGACGATGACATCGTTGCTAAAATTCAAGGTGGATGGTTCGACTTTGATACGGTTGTTGCCACCCCAGACATGATGGCACAAGTTGGGAAACTCGGTCGGGTTCTCGGTCCACGCGGATTGATGCCAAACCCAAAAACTGGCACTGTGACCATGGATGTCAAAAAGGCCGTTGAAGAAATCAAGGCTGGTAAAATCGAGTACCGCACAGACAAAGTCGGTAACATTCACGTCCCAATCGGTAAAGTTTCTTTCACCCCTGAAAAACTGCTTGAAAACATGCGTGTCTTCTTTGATACGATGATGAAATCTAAACCAGCAACGGCAAAAGGTATTTACGTCAAAACCTTTTCCATTGCAAGCAGCATGGGCCCAGGTGTCAAAGTTGACATCGGGACAGTACTCAAGTAATTTTACTTATTGCAAAAACCCTCATATTCTGTCATAGACTCAGGTGCCATTTGGCTTAATATCCTGCCGAGACGAAAGACCTATGAACTCATAGACCTCTTTTGTCGTTAGACAGGAGAGGTTTTTCATCGCTCACTGTAGGAGGTGTAAAAGCGTGTCACAAAAGGCTATCGAAAAGAAGCAACAACTTGTCGAAGCGTTGACTGAGAAAATCAAGTCTACGCCATCCGTCGTCATTCTCGATTACCTTGGCTTGACGGTTGAAGAAGTGACCCAACTTCGCGTTGAACTGTACAACAACAATTGCGAAATGAAAGTCATCAAAAACAACATCACCCGTCGTGCCGCTGAAGCCGCTGGTTTCAGTGAAATGGTCGAGCATCTCGTTGGACCGAATGCCGTCGCGTTTTCTAACAGCGATTCTGTCTCTGCGGCTAAAGTTATTTATGATTTTGCCAAAGATCACAAAAACCTTGAACTTAAGGTTGGGATTGTTGACGGCGCATTTATGAACCATGAACAAATCACTACCATCGCCACCATCCCGTCAAGAGAAGCACTCCTGACGATGATCGCTGGCGGCTTGCTACAACCAATCAAGGAAGTAGCAATCGGACTCAACATGCATATTGAAAATCTTGAGCAAAACGCTTAAACCAAGGAGGAAAAAATCATGGCTAAATTAACCAATGAAGACATTATCAAAGCATTAGAAGAAAAAACGTTACTCGAGCTCAAAGAACTCGTCGACATGATGAAAGAAACATTTGGTGTCGATCCTTCAGCTGTCGCAGTGGCTGCACCAGGCGCCGCTGCTGAAGACACAGGCCCATCTTCAGTCAACGTTGTGATCACCGATGTCGGTGCGAAGAAAATTGGCGTCTTAAAAGTCGTCCGTGAATTGACAGGACTTGGACTTAAAGAAGCAAAAGAACTCGTTGACAACATTCCTGCCGTTGTTAAAGAAAACATGGACCCTGAAGATGCGAAGCCTATCAAAGAACAACTTGAAGAAGCTGGCGCAACTGTCGAACTCAAATAAACATCCTAATGCGAGCTTAAGACCTGAGTGTAAACTCAGGTTTTTGCCCGTCTAGGGGCTAAAGAAAGAGATGGCTATCATGTCTCATTACTATGACGCTAATCAAGATCATGTGAAAAGTGCACCGCGTCGGATTACATTTGACCACGCAGCGCAATCATACACCTTGATCACCGATCACGGTGTCTTTTCCCACGGTCATATTGATGAAGCTACCGAGCTATTGATCGATACGGTCCATCTTGAGGCAAACCAATCCACGCTTGATTTAGGTTGTGGGTATGGTGTCATTGGGATTGTCCTCGCAAAGCGCGATGGCGTGCATGTGACACTCTCAGATGTAAACACGCGCGCATTAACACTTGCAAAAGAAAACGCACACCTGAATCAAGTGACACTGCGTATCATTGAAAGCGAAGGGTTTGAACACATTCACGATTACTATGATGCGATTCTTACCAATCCACCCATCCGCATCGGCAAACAAGCGCTATACGCATTGTATGCCGAAGCCATTGAACATCTCAAACCAGGTGGTAGCCTATATTTGGTGTTACATAAAAAGCATGGCGCTTTATCGACCTTAGCGCATCTATCAACTAAAAATAAAGCAACTCTCTTATGTCGCCACAAAGGCTTTCACGTCATTCGTTGCGATAAAGATTGACTATTTGACAACACTGTGATAAAATATCAAAATGCGATACAATGCGCTTTTTTGCGTTGTGCTCATTTTTCGACTAAAAAACGGGGTGTATACGAGTGAACTATAAGATTGTACAATACGGCAAAAAACGCGTGAGAAGGAACTATTCTCGCGTCAAGTCTAGCATCGAACTACCGAATCTCATTCAGGTCCAAACTGATTCATTCAAATGGTTTATTGAACACGGCCTTGGCGAATTATTTGAAGATATTTCTCCGATTGAAAGTTTTACTCAAGACCTGCAGCTTTATTTTGAGAAGTTCGAGTTTGACGACCCCAAATATGACCTGCGTACATCCAAAGAAAAAGATATGACCCACGCCCGACCGTTGCGGGTATTTGTGAAGCTGGTGAATAATACGACCGGTGAGATTAAAGAGCAGAAAATCTTCATGGGCGACTTCCCCTTCATGACCCCGACAGGGTCGTTCGTCATCAACGGTTCCGAACGTGTTATCGTTTCTCAAATTGTTCGGAGTGCGGGTGTCTTCTTTTCTGAAGAAATTGACAAAAAGACCTTGCGCAGTAAATATCTTGGCCAAGTTATCCCTAACCGTGGGGCTTGGCTTGAATACGAGCTCGGCACGAAAGACATTCTTTTCGTGAAACTAGACCGCTCGAAAAAAATCCCGATGACAACGCTCTTGCGTGCCCTCGGTTTTTCAAGTAACGATGAAATGCTTTCATTATATGGTGAACAAGAGCTTTTCGTTGGCACGCTTGAAAAGGATTTGACCAAGGATTCCAATGAAGCCATCCTTGAAGTCTACTCAAAACTGCGTCAAGGTGAAACAGCGACGATTGAAGGTGCCATGACATTCTTCACCAGTCGTTTATTTGATTCGAAACGGTATGAACTTGCGGCCGTTGGCCGTTACAAAGTCAATAAGAAACTAGATGTTCTTAACCATGTTATCGGTAAATCACTAGCCCATGATCTTGTCGATCCAGAGACAGGCGAAGTGCTCGTTAAAAAAGATGTTCGCATCACCCGTAAAATTCGGGATATCCTCCATGCCAATCGTCACTTATTCACACAAGTGGTTCCTGGCGTATTAAGAAGCGAACTTGAATATGACTTTGCCGATCAACTAGCCATTCTTGATGCCAATCCAGCACTGGACTTCATGACACGTGAAGAAAAGTTACACCATATCCGCCATCAAAGTTATTTGACGGCTGAAGGATATGTCAAGGCCATGCTTAAAGCGACTGTGACCACAAAGAAACAGTATGTTGAAACGCACGGTCAAGAAGCGTATCGGCAATTGATTGCTGAACTTGAAGAAACACTTGAAAATGAGACGCTGTATTTTGAACTTGCTAAAGTTCAAATTCTTGAAGTGAATCATTTAACACGCGATGATGAGGAAGTTGTTGTACGTGTGATCGGAAACGACCCAACTGAAGATAAAGAACATATCGTACCTTCTGATATCATCGCCAGTATCGGCTACTACTTAAACTTGTTCTCAGGCTACGGCCGTCTCGATGACATCGACCATCTTGGTAACCGTCGCCTTCGTTTGATTGGCGAGTTGCTTAAAAATCAGTTCCGTATCGGCCTGTCAAAACTTGAGAAAAACGTTAAGGACCGAATGAGTACACAAAGTATGACGCAAGAAGTTACCCCACAAAACTTGATCAACATTCGGCCACTTACCTCATCTCTTAAAGAGTTTTTTGGCTCAAGCCAATTATCACAGTTCATGTCACAAACTAATCCGCTAGATGAATTAACCCACAAGCGTCGTCTCTCAGCGCTAGGGCCTGGTGGTTTAACCCGTGATCGCGCTGGTTTCGAAGTGCGTGACGTCCACTACTCCCATTACGGACGCATCTGTCCGATTGAAACACCAGAAGGACAAAACATCGGATTGATTAATAGTTTGGCATCGTACGTTCGCGTCAACAAGTACGGGTTTATCGAAACCCCCTATTTACGTGTTGACCAAGAAGAGTTACCCGACGGGGATGTTAAGTTGACAGTGACAGACGAAATGATTTATTTAACCGCAGATGAAGAAGAACAATACACGATTGGTCAAGCAAATATGGAATTGAGTGATGACAAAGTCATTTTGAATGACAACGTCGTCGCAAGACATATGGGCGAAACGAAAATGTATCCGAAAGAAACCATCGAACTCATTGACGTTTCCCCCAAACAGATTGTCTCCATCTCAACCGCCTGTATTCCATTCCTTGAACATGATGATGCTAACCGCGCACTTATGGGTGCGAACATGCAACGTCAAGCGATTCCGCTACTGAGACCAGAAGCCCCCTTTGTCGGCACTGGTATCGAATACAAAGCAGCACAAGATTCAGGCTCATGTCTTACGGCAGATAACGATGGCGTTGTACAGTATGTCGATGCCAAAACCATTCGAATCAAGACGGATAGCGGTAAGACAGACCTTTATTTACTGCGCAAGTTTGAGCGCAGCAATCAAGGTACCTGTGTTAATGAGAAACCGATTGTCGTTGTCGGTGAAACCGTCAAAAAGGGCGACATCATTACAGATGGTCCTTCAATGGATGAAGGTGAATTGGCATTAGGCCGTAATGTAACCGTCGCCTTCATGACATGGAATGGCTATAACTATGAAGATGCCATTATTTTGAGTGAACGTCTTGTTAAAGAAGATGTGTATACGTCTATTCACATCGAGAAATATGAAGCTGAAGCACGTGAAACAAAGCTTGGTAAAGAAGAAATCACCCGTGAGATTCCGAATGTGGGTGAAGAAGGTCGTCGTTATCTTGACGATCGCGGCATCATCATTCCCGGTTCAGAAGTTGAAGAAGGCGACATTCTCGTTGGTAAAATTACTCCGAAAGGTCATACCGATCCAACCCCTGAAGACAAACTCTTACTCGCGATATTCGGTGAAAAGTCGCGTGAAGTACGCGATACGTCGCTTCGTGTTCCCCACGGCGGTGGTGGCATTGTGCAAAGTGTCAAATATTTCTCTCGTGCAAACGACGACGAGTTACCGCCAGGAGCGAATGAAATCGTTCAAGTGTTTATCGTTCAAAAACGGAAGATATCTGAAGGCGATAAAATGGCTGGACGCCACGGAAACAAAGGGGTTATTTCCAAAATCCTACCCGTTGAAGATATGCCTTATTTACCCGATGGGACACCGATTGATATTATGCTCAACCCGCTTGGGGTGCCCTCGCGGATGAACATCGGTCAAGTACTCGAGATTCATCTTGGTCTTGCGGCAAAAAAACTCGGCGTTCACATTGCCACACCGGTCTTTGATGGCGTGAGCAATGACGACCTCGTGGCGATTATGAAAGAAGCCAGCTTAAAACCAAACGGTAAAACCGTTTTGTACTCGGGTCGCACCGGTGAAGCATACGATAATGAAATATCTGTCGGGGGCATGCATATGATCAGACTCGATCACATGGTTGACGACAAACTGCATGCTCGCAGTGTTGGACCATACACCCTTGTCACTCAACAACCGATGGGTGGTAAAGCCCAAAACGGTGGTCAACGATTTGGTGAAATGGAAGTGTGGGCTCTTGAAGCTTATGGTGCCGCCTACTGCTTGCAAGAGATGTTGACAGTCAAAAGCGATGACATTATTGGCCGCAACAAAGTCTTCCGTGCCATCGTCGACGGTAAAAGTATTCCCGGACCGAGCCTTCCGGAATCCTTCCGCGTCCTCACACGCGAACTGCAGTCACTCGGTATCTACGTTGAGCTAATTAACCGTGAAAGTAAGCGTAATGAAGCGAACAAGAGCCTCGTAGAAGATTCTGATGTTGAGGACTACTTGGACAAATACGGGTTCAACTCCTAAAGGTAAGGTGAAACGATGAGTAAAAAATTCTCTCACTATAAGATTCGACTGGCCTCACCCGAAGAAATGCTATCGTGGTCTCACGGTGAGGTTGAAAAACATGAAACGATTAACTACCGGACGTTGAAGCCCGAGCGTAAAGGCTTGTTTTGTGAAGAAATTTTTGGTCCGACAAAGGACTTTCAATGTGCTTGTAACAACAAGTCTAAGCGCAGCTCACAAAGTGGTAAAAAATGTCCGCATTGTGGTGTAGAAATTACCGAAAGTAAAGTCCGCCGTGAACGGATGGGTCATATTAAGCTTGCTGCCCCTGTTGTGCATACTTGGTATTTACGTAATACCCCATCACGGATTGCGACATTGCTCGATATTAAACCAAAAGATCTCGAAGAAGTCGTTTATCTCGCATCCTATATTGTCATCGACAAAGGGGATACCGACCTCCAATACAAGCAAATACTTTCCGAAGCCAAATACACGGAAAAATATATGGAGTACGGGCATCGTTTCCGCGCCTTAACAGGGGCCGAAGCGGTTAAAATTCTTTTGCAGCAAATCGATTTGAAAGAAGCGGTTTATCGCCTGCGTAAAGAACTGCCGAGTGCGTCTAAGCAAAAACGCGAAAAAATCATTAAACGTCTTGAAGTGATCGAAGCGTTCAACCATTCTGATAATAAACCCGAATGGATGGTTCTTGAAGTGTTGCCGGTCATTCCACCTGAGTTGCGTCCTATGGTTCAACTCGATGGGGGTCGTTTTGCGACCACTGACCTCAACGACTTATATCGACGAATTCTTAACCGCAACAACCGTCTAAAACGACAAATCGAACAAAATGCGCCCCACCTTATTACAAAGAACGAGAAGCGGATGCTACAAGAAGCGGTCGATGCCCTCATCGATAACTCTAAACGCGGCCGTAAAGTCGTTGTTGAAAAAAACCGTCCACTCAAGTCACTGTCTGACATGTTGAGAGGGAAACAAGGTCGTTTCCGTCAAAACTTGCTCGGTAAACGGGTTGACTATTCAGGTCGAAGCGTCATCGTCGTCGGACCCGATTTAGAGATGTATCAATGCGGTCTGCCACGTGAAATGGCGATTTCACTTTTCAAACCGTTTGTCATTCGCGAGCTTATTAATCGTGAACACGCTTCTAACATCAAAAGCGCCAAAGCGAAAATCGAAAAACTCGATCCAATCATTTGGGGTGTGCTTGAAGATGTCATTAAAGAACATCCAGTATTGCTCAACCGCGCACCGACCTTACATAGACTAGGGATTCAAGCGTTCGAACCTAAATTAGTTGAAGGGAAAGCCATTCGGCTTCACCCACTCGTCACCCCAGCTTTCAACGCCGACTTTGACGGAGACCAAATGGCTGTGCACGTACCCTTAAGTGAGGAAGCCCAAGCAGAAGCACGTGTGCTCATGCTTGCTTCAAACAACATTTTGAACCCTAAAGACGGTCGCCCCGTCGTCACACCGTCACAAGACATGGTGCTTGGAAACTACTATCTCACCTTAGAACAGCCCGGCGCTAAAGGTGAAGGGAAAGTATTCGGTGATTACAACGAGGCATTGATTGCCTATGAAAATAAAGAAATCACCTTGCACACTCGGATTGCCTTGCGTGGCGATGCTTTAGGTAATGCACCACTCACCACTGAACAAAAATCAGGTTACCTTGTCACAACATTTGGCAAGCTGACTTTCAATGAAATCTTACCGAAAAGCTTCCCTTACTTAAATGAACCAAGTCAAGAAAATCTCGCCGATAATACACCCGATAAGTATTTCATTAAACGCGGTGAAAATATTCCTGAGCGCATTCGTGAGATGGCGATTGTGCCGCCGTTTAAAAAGAAATTTTTATCAGCCATTATTTCACGCGTGTTTGTCGATTTCAAAATTAATGACACGTCAAAAATGCTTGATAAAATGAAAAATCTCGGCTTCAAATACTCCACCTATGCGGGCATTACCGTGAGTGCTTTTGACGTCACGCCATACAGCCGCAAAGCTGAAGTCCTTAGTGAAGCCGATGCGGCTGTCGAAAAAATCCAAGATTTATTTGAGATGGGCTTGCTCACTGAAAACGAACGCTACAACCAAGTGCTCAAAGTGTGGGAAGGTACGAAAAAAGTCATCCAAGATGGTCTACTAGCTGAACTCTCACACGACAACCACATTTTCATGATGAGTGACTCGGGTTCGCGCGGTAACGAATCTAACTTTACTCAGCTCGCTGGGATGCGTGGACTCATGTTCACCCCAACTGGTAAAACCATTGAACTGCCCATCAAAGCCGCCTTCCGTGAAGGTCTGACAATGAGTGAGTTCTTCATCTCCACCCATGGTGCACGAAAAGGCTCGACCGATACCGCCCTCAAGACAGCCGACTCCGGCTATTTGACCCGGCGCCTGGTCGATGTAAGCCAAGACCTCGTCATCACTGAAAATGACTGCCATACCGATCGTGGTGTCGTCGTGATGGCCATTGTGGACAATGACGGGAAGATTATTGAAAAACTTGTTGACCGTTTAAGCGGTCGTTACACCCAACAAACCGTGGTTCATCCTGAAACCGGTGAAATCATCGCCGAACGTAATACCTACATTACTGAAGCGATTGCTGTCGATATTGTCAACAGCGGTATTGAAGCCGTTAAAATTCGTTCGGTTCTGACCTGTAATGCGTCAAATGGCTTGTGTAAAAAATGTTACGGTCAAAATCTCGCGACAGGGGAACTCGTAGAAGTGGGTGAATCAGTCGGTATCATCGCCGCCCAATCCATTGGTGAGCCAGGCACTCAGCTGACCATGCGTACGTTCCATACTGGTGGGGTAGCCGGCGCGGACATTACCCAAGGTTTACCACGTATTCAAGAACTGTTTGAAGCTCGTACACCTAAAGGGAAA
>SKGI01000025.1 GCA_007117555.1 Candidatus Izemoplasma sp.
CGTCAAACGAACAAAGCTGTTTCTACGTGCCTTAAATAAAAATAGATTTATGGAATTATGTTTGATATAATGAGTAAAAATGCTTTGTGGTACTCAAGGAATAAAAAATTAGGCACATCTTGTGAAGATGATAGGAGCATGACATGATGGTATACTGGCTAATCGGTTTCACTGGCATGACAGCATTTTTTGCTTATCTCGCCTTCAGTCAAGGTCGGGCGCGTTTTTATGTCCATGAAGCCCTCTTGACAAGTCTCGTGGCACTGATTGTCTGTTTAAGCCTCTTTTACCCAGTTTATTGGCGCGCTTACATCCCGATTTTGCTCATCCAACTTATACTTTTTATCAGTCTGAAAATGTTTATCGATCGGCAATGGCCGAAGCGTTTCTCTCAAGAGACGCTGCCGTTTTTACGCAACCTAACTCAGGCTGTCGTACTCACAATGGCACTTCATGCTCTTTACTTAGTTGTATTACTTAGACTACCGGGTGTCGCTCTTCACTGGCAACTCGCCGTCTTAACCATAGGGTTCATAATGTATGGATTGATGATTATACTAAGAGCGCCTGGCGCGTTACAAGGCTTTGTCATCATCTTGTTTATGAGTGGGTTAGTTTTCTTTTCATCACGTTTTAGACCGTTTGAATCGTTCACGGTTAAAGAAGATACTAACCTAATCACTTTCAGCATGCGCTCAACTGCACTGGGCACCGCGGTCGACATCTTACCCGAAAATTATGGTTTCTATCAAGCTACCCTTAAAGACACACACTTCTATGTCGTCACGGGCCCTAACAATATAATCGCTAAAGAACCCTTGAAACTTCTAGTTCATGACTTCACCACCGATGAAACCATCGCGGTCTACACCAGTACGCTTTTTGATCAGTCAGCCCATAAATATCTTGATCTTGTCAGTCATGGTGAAGCCCTTTACTTACTGAGTCAAACAGGCCTTTACCAACTCGATGGGGCAAATCTGATGGCGCTTGTCACAGTGAATCCAGAGACAGCTGGTATCGAACTCGCTGATTTTTACCATGCGCTCTATATAGAAGATGACACACTTTTTTATCATGATCAAACAGCCCGTTATATCGTCCATAACGATACCTTGACACTTGATCCAAATCCGGTCATGCGCTATGGCGATCCTAGTACATTTCGTTATCACTTTAGTTATCACGGCAGACGTTTTGATTTGCATGCCGATACACCCAGTCCAAACATATATACGCTCTATGATGTAGATGGCCCGATTCGGGTTCGCAACTACATGACAACACTCACTGGTTTATATACTGGCGGGGCTTGGTATCATCTCTTTCAAAATGAACGACTGCTTCATGCACACGATGGTTTAACCCCTGTTCACATCACCCATCCAGAAGATGGACAAGGCCCTCTTTGTCTTGAGACACACCAAGCAAAGAGCTGCGTCTACATAGAATCGTTTACCTTTTATCATTTGACCACTCACAATGGACAACTGTATGACTTAAGTAGTCCAAACAGACTTCTAAACCTCCGTGAAAGCATTAGCCTTCAAGTCGATCATTTACAGTTTGATCAACGTACACTTAGCACCTATCCTCTCAACGACTTGAGTCGCCTATACATACTAGGCATATTATGTCTTTTCATCCCGCTAAAGAAAGCTTCTGACTTAAAAGGTTCCACTGAAACTCATTAATTACGGATTTAATGTGCTTACGGCCGATACGTGACAACGTATCATGACCGTATTAAAATGAGTGAACGGGCTAAGATGCGCCGAACTCCACGTAACACCATCGCAAATCACTTCGCTCGACATGCTTTCATGTTGATGCAGTCGGGTACGCATTTAATCGAACTGCATCACGCATCCAGCGATCGTTGAATAATTATCAGTCAACATTATATATTTATCACAAAAAAGACTGTGCACGCTAAATGTGAAGGTTTAGCGTCGCGCACAGTCTTTTTTACATAAACGTCTCTACTTCTCGGTTTTATATCCTCTTGGATTGGTCGCAAATGCGTGATTGATAGCTTCGATGGCTTCTTCAAACTTCGCCGTTAGTTTAGGGTGTCTTGGAATAAGGTTATACGATTCATTTTGATCAGTTTTTAAGTTGAACATCATCGGCTCAACCATCATATGATGGTAGGCCGCATTGTCCGAGTGTTGTCCAGACTCGTATTTAAAATGTCCATGACGCGCACCCATCGAACGATCGCCTTTTACAAAATGCAACATATCATGCGGCGTTTGATTCACCTTTCCGGTCATCAAATCGAGAATGTTTACCCCGTCAATGACTCGATCCGATGGTTGTGGGATACCGACTAGGTTCATGATAGTTGGCATCAAATCAATATTCATCGCCATCTCATCAGTGACTCGACCAGCTGGTATGGTCCCAGGCCATTTCGCGATAAAGGGTACAATTTGTCCCCCATCCCATGTTTGATACTTGCGACCCCGGTGAAACCCAGGACTTCCTTCATGCCAAGGGCCGTTGTCCGATGTAAAGATAAACAACGTGTTTTCTTGTACACCGAGTTCTTCAAGTAGGCGATTGATTTCACCCACACTCCAGTCAATTTCTTCAACGCAGTCCCCATAAGGTCCACCATCAGAGCGACCGCTGAATGCTTCGCTTGCATGAACTGGTGTATGGGGAAACGGTGATGGATAGTAAGCAAAAAACGGCTGATCCTTGCTTACAGCTTGACGAATAAAGTCTTTAATTTCAGTCGTAATGTTTCGGGTAAGTTGTGTCTGATCGACAGGGGCTTCAAGGGCGATTTCATGATTACGATAATACGCATACGGTTCCATATCGTTTGAATAATAACTGCCGAAAAAGTGATCAAATCCTTTTTCGTTAGGGAGATGAGGGGATTGATCGCCAAGATGCCACTTACCGAATAGTCCAGTACGATAGCCTACTTTTTGTAAAACTTCCGCTAACGTGACTTCATCGGGCAAAAGACCGAGTAATCCGTGGGGGAGAAAGGTGCTGTTCCATTTTTTGTAAAGCGGACTCATCGGGGTATCTTCGACTGTAGGAAAAAAGACGAAATGCATAAAGCCACGTGGCGGATAACGACCTGTCAGTAAACTGTACCGCGAGGGCGAACAAACTGGACTTGCAGCGTAAAAGTCTTGCATACGCAAACCTTCATGCGCCATCTTATCTAAGTTAGGTGTTCGAATCGCTTGAGATCCGTAAACACTTAAATCACCATGACCCATGTCATCCACAAAAACCAAGACAATATTGGGCGTTTGTTTAGGGATGATTCCTTCAAGTTGACGTAAATAATCACGGTGCTGCGCTTGTCTAACATCTAGTTTTTCGGTGTCAATGTGAATCATGTCTAATCATCCTTCTTTCATTAACCGTCATTGACGGGGTTGTATAACCGGCGTTTTTACAGTAAACTATGACTATCTTAATTGAGGGTGTGACCGCATGAAACCATTGACGCTCATGATCAAACCCGCTTCTGGGCTTTGTCAGCTTGCTTGTGAGTATTGTTTCTACCGTGATTTACGGACGCATCAAACGGTCCCAGCCAAACAAATGATGTCTAAATCACGCATGGAAAGAATCGTTCAACTCGCTTATGAGGCAATGCCATCACACGTCACGTTCATTTTTCAAGGCGGCGAGCCTTTGCTTGCAGGCCTTGATTTTTATCAGGCTTTCATCCAAGCAATTGAACGCTTCAACGTGCGCCACATTCCTACTGAGATCACCTTACAAACGAACGGCACATTACTCAATGCAGACTGGGCAAAGTTTTTCGCCAAACATGTGGTGTTGATCGGCATCTCAATTGATGGTCCAGAAAACCTGCATGATTATCACCGTGTCAACGATCAGGGAGAAGGCACATTCAAAGACGTTCTTACTGGCTTGGCGCTCTTAAAAACGTATCAAGTTGACTATACGGTATTAAGTGTCGTTACGAATGAAACTGTGCCCCACACAGAAAAAGTTTATCATTTCCTGAAAACACTCGGTGGCTTACAAATTCAATTCATTCCGTGTCTTGACCCGTTAAAAAATGATGATCATGATACTTATCTTACCGCAGCTGCTTATGAAACGTTCTTAATACAATTATTCAACGTATGGGAAGCCGATTTTTGGCAAGGGAACCGTATCGGAATTCGGTTTTTTGATGATTTAATCCGTGTGATGATCGGTTTAGCGCCTTCGACATGTACGATGATGGGGCAGTGTGTCTTGCAGTATGTTGTTGAAGCCGATGGACGCATATATCCTTGTGACTTTTACGCAACTGACGCGTATGTGCTTGGGCATATTGAGGAAACAGACTTTTTAACCTTAACAACACACCCCAAGGCACAACAGTTCATCTCAGAAAGTCTCAAAAGAGATCCCGCCTGCCAACATTGCGCTGTGAAGGCTTGGTGTTATGGTGGCTGCCGAAGGGAGTGGACATCACAAGATGACGCATCCCATTTTAAAACTCGGTATTGTCATACTTTCCAACACGTATTTTCACACATATTGCCACGTTTAAAACCGATCGCAGAAGCTTGTCTCAAAGGCTGATGCGTCAATACGTAGATTATACCATGTTCCGATTAAGCGCCTTTATTTTTCCAATTAAACTATCAAGGAGTGTTTTTTATGAAACCTAAAATGCGCGTCCATATCGATACCGATATTGGTGATGACATTGATGATGCTTTCGCCCTCACTTACTTATTGCAAGAACCGCATGTTGAGGTCATCGGCATTACCACTGTGTTTAGAAATGCACTAAAGCGGGCAAAAATCGCTTCGGAACTCATTCGATCATTGGATAAAGAGGTTCCGGTATATTCCGGTGAAAACAACCCACTTAAACAAGACTTAGACAGTCTCATTCCTTATCACAAGCAAATCAATCAGAAAAAAGATGCACAAGGTCTTTACTGGCCGCCACAGTATGCCGACGATATGGCAGAAGCTTTTGTTGAAGTTACCCCTGCGGTGACGGCCATCCTCGAAACGGTTAAAACACAGCATGAAAACTTAACGTTACTTGCTATCGGACCTTTGACCAATCTCGCTTTGGCGATAAAACAAGATCCACTGACGATGAAAAAGCTCAAAAAAATAGTTTTGATGGGTGGTTTTGCGACAAAGCGCATCGCCGAATGGAACATCCGGTGTGATCCAGAAGCGGCAGCCATCGTGTTTCAATCTGGCATACCAATCGATATGGTCGGACTCGATGTCACGTTACAGTGTCAGGTAGATGCGGAAACATTAAGCCATATTAAAAATCGTTCAGATGCGACTAGTACGCTTATTCAAAAGCTGCTCACGCGCTGGTTTGGTCAGTTTGCGGATCGAATCCCTGTCCTTCATGACCCCCTTGCAGCCTCAACTTTGCATCATCATTTCGTTCAGTTTCGTCATGCTTCTATACAAGTAAACCTTGATACCGAACGAGGCGTTACAGTCGTTTCAGAACCATCACCTGCTACCTCAAGTCAACTTCGTGTTGCAGAAACCGTTGATGTTCAAGCGTTCTTAAGTCACTTTCGCCAACAAACATTCCCAGATAAAACATGACAACGTGTTGCTTGTCATGTTTTTTCGTAAGACTAGGCTACTTTTTCCCTATCTGCAACAATGGCTACGACGCCACTGATAATGATTTCAAGCGCAGCAATATCTCCAAACAGTTCTTGTAATGTTTGATCAGTCAGTGTTATGGGCCTAAACATACGTTTACGGCACTGAACGGCGATGTGCATGTCATGGCCTTTAATGGCCAAATAAAACGCGTGCGGTGGTTCTTTAGCTAAAAAGTCTTCTACTTCATTTAAAACGCGCACCATGCCGACAGTTGGGGTCGTATCCTTAGGAACATAAAGTGTAAGCTTCCCTGGGGTCGGTTCTGCTTTAAAACGCATCCCTTTAACCGATGGTTTGCCTCGACTACGAAGTTGATAAAGAACTGGTTCAGGTGTCTGAACCACATTTTCAACAATGAGATAAGGCCCTTCGTAATCGACATGACTATGTTGACCTGTCGAGATGAGAAAACGACTTGCATACACGGTGTAGTCGATGTCATCTTCGGTCTGAGTCTTTAAACTAAAGCGATGGGTAATGTTTGCCGAACGATTAAACAAGCCGAACGCTCTGAATGTTTCGCGATCTGCTTTGGGTTTATGTGTAAAGGTTGGCGTCCCTTGAAGACGCGCTGCAACAATACTTTGATAAACTGACGGTATGAGCACGGTATCATAAACTTTACGTCGCACCGTATAATAGGCGATGAAGAAGATGAGTGCCGCAAGGTGAATTAAAATGAATGTGATGATTCCTGAAACGAAGCGTGGCCACGGTGTCAGTTCATAGAAAAAAAGCGCTTCAACTAACACAAGCACGCCTAATAGTGTTATGCCTAGGATGACTAAGCGCCAAGACTTCATGTGTTGCGCATGGGCCATTTCTATATAATGGCGGTATGTTTCTAGCTTATACGATTTCATTAGAACCTCTCGACTTAAGACATCGTTCACATTACATCTTAAGTGTATCACATTGTTTATGTCGGTGCACGGTCCTTTTTAAACCCTTTTTGCTCAACGGCTCATAAAAAAAGAACCTTTGGACAACGGTCCAAAGATTCAAAAGTAAATTTATGATCTTAGTGTCTTTAACGCGCCACTCCAGGCGAGCAACTGCGCATGCAATTGGTCGAGATTGGCACTGTGTAAAGCTTGTGGTTTAAAGACTGACATATTTTCAAAATCAGTAAACAAGGACAACAGCACTTGGCCTCTTACATCGGCAACTTGGAGTTCACCGAGAATGAGACGGACTTGCTCTGCGGCTCTAGCTCCATAAGCTGAACCATAACTGACAATACCCGCTGCTTTGTTGTTCCAGGATGTATTGGCACTGTCTAACGCGTTTTTTAACGCCCCTGTCAACGCGTGATTGTATTCCGCAACAACAAAAATAAACCCATCATATTGTTCAAGCGCAGATTGCCATGCCTCTACAGGCGCAACATCATCACTTTCCCCTAAAAGCGGTAAGTTAAACGCTTTAATATCGAGTAAGTCAAAAGTCGCACCGCCACGATTGCGAACTTCTTCTAACACCCAGTTTGCAACATCTAAACTGACGCGGTTTTTACGTGTACTACCGGTAATGACAGCTATTTTCAAATTTTCTCCCATGATATGACACTCCTTATGTAGTTGTAATTAAGTTGACTATCCATACTATATCGAATACAATAGATATTGTAAAGTAACTTGCTATTCTTTTAATAGTTAATAGGTGGTGGTTATCATGGTGCCTGTTTGTCCACGATTTGAAAAAGCATCGGCACTTTTATCAAAACGTTGGGTGGGCTTAATCATTCACATCCTCATGAAAGGCCCGCAACGTTTCAACACCCTTCTTGACACACTATCGATCAGTCCGCGTGTGTTATCAGAACGGCTCAAACAACTTGAAGATGAGCAGATCATCATTCGCCATATTTTCGATGAAACGCCAGTACGCATTGAGTATCAACTTACTGAAAAAGGCTATGCAATGGAACCTTTGCTTGAAGCGATGGCACGTTGGGCTGAAACATGGGCATAAAAGAGACGTTTGAACGCGCTAGCCTTTGGATGGTAGGTAAGATGCAACGAATGGCTGTGCTTATGGGCATCGCGATGGGTCTATTTCTTTTAGGAATGTATTTGCACATTCAAGGTCATTTCATCAGTGCTTACTTGATGTGGTCTAATGGTTTTTTTGTATGGATCCTTTTCTTTGGTAGTTTACGTGAACGCATCCGCAACCTTTTACCCTTCCTCCTTATTAATCTTTACTTAATGACTGCTTTCATCCTCCGTGATTTTGTCACACCGCTTTGGATTATGAGCTTATTGCCTTTTATATCGTATGTATTGCGGGTTAAACGCCGTATAGTCCATACGCTTATGCTTATCTTTGCAGTCAGTTACTTAATGCTTGATCTTTTTTTTGGTCTATCCATTGCTTTGCCAATTCGTTTAGGGTTGATTGTGGCCATTTACGCGTTATACATTCCTATCCGTATCCAGGCGATCTTGTGGCAGCGGGAATCAATAAGAACTTCATAATCAAGAGAGTTGTGCACCTTGTTTTACATAGAAGATACCATCTCGTATAATAAAGTTAACGAATCCTGTTAAAATCTACGCCTGAAAGGTGCGATGTATCATGAAAAAAATAGCCATCCTCGTAGCTGATTTATACGATGATAAAGAGTTGTTGTATCCGCAAATCCGTCTTCAAGAAGCGGGCTATCAAATCGAGTTCATCGGGGCTGAAAAAGGTCAAGCTTATCGCAGTAAACACGGCTTACCTACAGTGAGTGATTTAGCGGCTAAAGACGCAAATCCTGACGATTATGATGCTTTGGTCATCCCCGGTGGTTTTGCGCCAGACTATATGCGCCGTAGCCAAGCGATGATTGATTTTGTCAAAGCGATTGACACACAAAAGAAACCCATTGCCTCAATTTGTCATGGACCATGGATGATGATTTCTGGCTGTGACATAAAAGGCCGCAACATGACTAGTTTTTTCTCGATTAAAGACGATATCGTCAATGCGGGTGCGCATTATGTTGATGCGGCGGTCGTTGTCGATGGGCATTATATCACATCACGCACACCAAAAGACCTCCCTGATTTGATGCAAGCATTGCTTCATGCCCTTTCTTAAATATTACATTTATAAGTCTTATTCATCAAGAAAGGCGACCCTATGTGCGATAGGGTAGCCTTTTTAAAATTGACACCGAATCAATGGTCTATGATACAATGAATGTGTTATGTCTAAACTAAAGGAAGTGTCTTATGTCATCATTGACTGATCAACCTTATCCTTTTGCCTCAAAACGCCATACCGTCCATGCGATGCATGGCATGGTGGCGACGACACAGCCCCTCGCCGCTCAAGCAGGGCTTGATATGCTCAAACAAGGTGGGAATGCCATCGATGCCGCCATCGCCACAGCCGCTATGTTAACCGTCGTTGAACCGACGTCTAACGGCATTGGTGGTGATGCGTTTGCACTTGTTTATCATCAAGGCAAACTGCATGGATTAAACGGTTCAGGACGCGCACCAAACGCCATCCATATCGACGCGGTAAAAGCGCGTGGATTTGAATCCATGCCGACGTTTGGTGTGGTACCCATCACGGTGCCAGGGGCGCCTGCAGCTTGGGTTAGTTTATCAGAACGCTTTGGAAAATTACCCCTAAAAACTGTTTTAGCACCGGCTGTAGAAACGGCTCGTAAAGGATTTCCCGTTTCACCAACCGTGGCTTACTATTGGCAGCGTGCCGCAAAAGCCTATCAAAAACGCGATCAAAAGGAAATCTTTAAAACTTGGTTCGATACGTTTACAGTGAATGGCAAGGCCCCAAGTGTTGGCGAGCGTTTTATATTAACCGATCATGCAAACACACTTGAGGCTATTGGTGCGAGTCATGGAGAGGCGTTTTATCGCGGCCATCTTGCAGAAGCGATGACGGCTTACATTAAAACCCACGAAGGATATTTAAGTAAAGCTGATTTAGCGACGCACGCAAGTCAATGGGTTGAACCCGTGCACACCACTTATCGCGATCACACCGTTTGGGAGCTTCCGCCGAATACACAAGGGATGATTACTTTAGAAGCTTTAAACATCATAAAACACCTTCCAATTGAACCCAAATGGGACGCCCAAACCTTACACCACCAAATCGAAGCTTTAAAACTCGCTTTTGCGGATGGTTTGGCGCATATTAGTGATGTTGAGCATATGACGACATCTGTTTCAGCTTTACTCGATGAAGATTATGCGAAGCAGCGGGCGGCCTTAATTGGTGAAAATGCGCAAATACCGACCGCCGGCAAGCCACCTCAAGGCGGTACGGTCTATCTAGCAACTGCCGATCAAGATGGCAACATGGTCTCCTTCATTCAAAGTAATTACATGGGGTTTGGCAGTGGCATTGTCATCCCTAATACAGGCATTGCAATGCAAAACCGGGGGCATACTTTTTCGTTAGATGAAAACCATGTAAATGCTTTAGCCCCAAACAAAAAAACGTATCACACCATCATCCCAGGATTTTTAACACGTGGTGACACACCGATTGGTCCTTTTGGTGTCATGGGTGGTTTCATGCAACCGCAAGGGCACTTGCAAGTGCTCATGAATATGCTGGACTTTAAGTTGAATCCACAAGCCGCTTTAGATGCACCGCGTTGGTACTGGTCTGAAGGCAACATCATCCACATTGAAAAAGCCATGCCGCGCGAGATTGTGGACGCCTTGAAAGCACGGAGTCACACTGTGCGTCTCACCGCTGATGCAGGACCTTTTGGGCGCGGTCAAATCATTTGGCGCGATCCGCAAACACATGTGTTGCACGGTGGGACCGAAATGCGCGCGGATGGCAGCATTGCTTGTTACTAATTGTAAGTGAATAAAAAAGTCGACAAAGCGAAACACAGGTTCGCCACTGTCGACTTTTTTTGTTTTAGCCTAAAAAACCAAAAATGCTATTCAAACCAATCACTAATAACATCACCGCAACAACTTTTTTAAACACCTGTTCGTTGAAACGATGTTGGAACCGGATGCCGATAAAGGTTCCTAACACCATAACGGGTGTAAACACAAGTGACCAAAGACCGATGGTCGTTGAG
>SKGI01000131.1 GCA_007117555.1 Candidatus Izemoplasma sp.
CTTGTGTATATAATTTAGACATATGGGCTGCTAAATACTTAAGCAGCGGTATGACTTTTTGATAGGCCATTCGGGTCGGACCAACAACTGCAATCGTACCTTTCTCGCCATCGGCGACTTCATAGGGTACCATCACAACGCTACAATTCTTCATCGCAGCGAGTTGATTTTCTCGACCAATCCGAACTGTCAGTCCCTTATTATCACTATGCTCAACCAATTTTAGAATGTCGTTTTGTTCAAAGAAGTTCATCAATTCTCGAACACGTTCTACATCGCTAAACTCGGGTTGATAGAGCATATTACTTTGGCCTGATAAGTAGTATTTACTTTGTGTAAATCGTGTAAATGCATCCAAAAAGGCTTCAATAATTTTTTGATTATAATTTAACAAATCTTTAATTTGTTGGTGATTGATCTCATAGTGCAGCTTTTCACTGACTTGCGCAATCGGTACATCATAGAGTATTTCATTAAAGATTTCAATGATTCTGGTTAACTCATCGGCATTTGTACCTTTTGGCATGGTAATGTTCTTGCTTTCAACATGACCATGATTCGTAATGACTAGCAGAACACACAACTCTTGGTAAAGCGGAACTAACTCGATTTTTTTTACACGTGAGTTCCGTGCGCTTGGACCTAAAGAGATCGTTGTGTAGTTGGTCAGTTGGCTCAACAAGTTCGTCGCTTGTTTAATCGCCTCATCGCGGGCGAGATCTTGATTGTTAAATAAGTCATCGATAAGCGTTAAATCCAAATCAATATCCTTATCTTGTATTAAGTGTTCAACATAATAATGATAGCCTTTTTCACTTGGAACGCGTCCACTTGAGGAGTGCGTTTTTTCTAAGTAACCAAGCTCTTCTAAATCCGCCATTTCATTACGGATGGTGGCTGGACTAAACTCAAGCATCTTTGATAAGGTACGCGATCCTACAGGTTCAGCGGTTTTTACAAACTCGCTAACAATCAGTTTCAAAACAATGTTTTGACGCGTTGTTAACATACAGCCACCTCACTTTAGCACTCGTTTGGGTTATTTGCTAAAGGTATTATAAACGATGAATATAGCACTGTCAAGTGATGAGTGCTAAAAAGGTCTTAAAAAAAACTGACAATGTCAGTTTTTTAGATAAGATAGGGGTTGTGTCGTTGTTCATCGCGCAACGTTGTTGCGGGGCCATGACCAGGCAGTACACGCGTATTAGGTGGCAATGTGTTCATCAACTTCTGCAGTGAACGTTTGAGCACTCGCGTTGAACCACCCGGAAAATCAGTTCGTCCAACCGAACGATAAAACAATGTGTCGCCAGAAAAAACCACATTTTCAATCGCGTAACATGCCCCACCGCTAGTGTGACCTGGTGTGGTGAGTGTTGTAATTTGTAAATGCCCTACTTCAATAATTGTATCATCCATAAATGTATGAATGGTCGCAAGTTCTTTCAAACTAAAGGGCTGTCCAAGCTGTTTTGACAAGTTCAAATTCGGATCATGTAACATCGGTTCATCGGCTTCATGCACCCAAATCGGTACGTTAAAGCGCTTTAAAAATGCATTTAAACCACTGATGTGATCGATGTGCGCGTGCGTCAATAGGACCGCTATAGGCGGTATATCTAACGCGTCAAGAATACGCATTAACGCTTGCGTGTTCGACCCAGGGTCTATAATGAGTACATCTTGATTTTGATGCACAACGTATGTATTTTCTTCTAACGCGTTGACCACTGTATTAATCTTCATCATACACCGATTTAAACGCACCATAGATCCCGGCATCATTGCCAAGACGCGCTACCTTAAAGTGAATGTTCCGTAAAGTTGGAAATGCGATTTGTTGGTACTTTTTGCGGATTTTATCAATGAGGAAGTCGCCGGCTCGTGAGACGCCGCCCCCAAAAACAAATGTATCAGGGTCTGCCACCACAGCTAAAATTTGTGTCGCCTGAGCCAAAGCGTCTGTAACATCTTCAATAATCGTTTCAGCTATCGGATCACCTGACATGGCCAAATCAAAAATATACTTAGCGCTGTAATAACTTTCTTGGCGAAGGCGACTTGGCAAGTTCGATTCTTGAACATAGTGTGCTGCTAGACGTTTAATACCTGAAGCACTCGCGATCGTTTCAAGACAATCTATGTTGCCACACGCACAAGTAAAGCCTTTGTTCCCGACACGCATATGGCCGATTTCACCACCAGCACCATGCGCGCCCTCTATGATTTTTCCATCACTGACAATGCCACCACCGACACCGGTTCCAAGTGTAAAAAATACAAGATTCTTAACATCTTGAGCCGCCCCGGCCATCAACTCACCTAAAGCCGCAAGATTGGCATCATTATGGACGGTGACTTTAACAGGATAAGGCCAATCTGTCTTAATTGCCTTAGCAACATCATAATGATGCCAGCCAAGATTGACTGCTTGATAGACTAAGCCATCTTTAACAGGTCCAGGCACACCAACACCAATGCCTTGAACGTGTTGTAAATCAATGTCAAACGTTTGTATCGCCTTCACAAGATCAGGAATGATGTTACTGCCTTGATTGCTTATATCGGTTTCAATACTACGCTTTTCTAGTAATTCGCCTGTCGTATCAAACAAACCGATTTTAATGGTCGTTCCACCGACATCCACACCAAATCTAACTTTCATAAGGACTCCTTACCAAAAAAAACTTCCGGGGAAGTTTTTTTTATTTTTTCTCACGATGTAACGTTTTGGCATTGCACTTCTTGCAAAACTTTTGCACTTCCATGCGGCTTGGATGTGTTTTTTTGTTTTTTGTTAAATTGTAGTTTTCATCGCCACA
>SKGI01000019.1 GCA_007117555.1 Candidatus Izemoplasma sp.
ATAATCTGGATCATCAGGGCGTTCACAAAATGTTTCGGTAACATGAATGTCTAAAGTCACCGCTACAGGGTCAAGCGTAATAGCACAAGTCAGTGTTAACGTCGTCTCAATACGCAAAGTGAACTGAAACTTTTCTGAAGCCTCAACATCGTATCGTCCAGTCAATTTGACAGGGGTAACATTGAGAATTTCAGGATCGTCTTCTGCGAACATTGAAACGTCAAGGGTTGCTTCAAAACTTGTATCTTGATATTGATTTTTTAGAAGTTCTGGGATCGTAAACTTCATCGAGAAACACCTCGCATTCTTCAAGTGAATTATACGTTTGTTTGATGAGATTGTCAAACATAAGGTATAATGGTTCTACAGAGTGGAAAGGCTGTGAAAGTATGGGTGTATGTGGGATCGTCGTTGAGTACAACCCGTTCCATTACGGACATTTGTATCACCTTGAAATAGCACGCAAAGAAAGCGGTGCGGATGTGCTCATTGCGGTGATGAGTTCGCATGTTGTTCAACGGGGTGAATTCAGTGTCATAGATAAGTTTACACGGACACGTTGGGCGCTTGAAGCTGGCGTGGATTTAGTTGTTGAGTTGCCAGGTGTTCATGTTTTACAAAATGCCGATTTGTTTGCGCAAGCGAGCGTCAGACTTTTAGCTGCCCTGGGGATGGATACCCTTTGTTTTGGTAGTGAAACAGGTGATTTGCATGCCCTTAATGTGATGCTTGAAGTGATGGAAACTGATGTGTATCATACCCGTGTTCGGGCGCATCTTGATACAGGAAAAAGTTATCCTACAAGCAGTCATTTGGCGCTGAAGTCGCTCATAAAAGATTATGAATCTTCCGCCCCTAATAATATTTTAGGGATTCAGTACTTGCGGGCCTTACGCCAATTAGACACCCCTGTTAAAGCGTTGGCATTAAAACGGATTTCTACTGGATATTACGATGACATCCAAGCGGATACAACCATTCAAAGTGCGACGGCGATTCGGGCTGCGTTGCGACGTGGCGAAGACATCAGTGCTTACGTACCGCCGTATGTTTATCGTGATCTAAAAGGGAAGCAAGGTGTCAATCTCGAAGATTTTTTTCCGTTTATCCGCTATCGTCTTGCAACATCAACACCCGAACAACTACACCAATTAAGTGGGTTTGATGAAGGACTTGAGTACCGGTTTTTACAGGCTGAAAATTATGACTCAGTCGAATCATTGCTCAAACAGCTCATCACCACACGCTATACCCATGCACGACTCAAACGCGCATTGATGCACTTGTTGATTGGAACGGATCATACATTATCTGCGGATAGACCACCCCGCTATATTCGCGTGCTAGGGATGAATGCACGCGGTCAAAATCATTTAAATACGATTAAAAAAAATCTCGATTTGCCTCTCATCACCAAAATTGCGCGTGAACGCGATGCATTTCTCGACATGGAGCTCAGAATTACAAAACTGTATGATCTCGTGCACCAACAACCGTTTTTTGACCAAGAATTTGCACCAGTCTTGATAGTTTAGTGTTTTGTTTGCGAGCACACCTTGAATAACCTATAATAATGGCGGTGATGCTTATGGAACAGTTAGAACAGTTAAAAAAAGCACTTGGCGCATTAACTGACCCTTCATCAGGGGCGACACTTGATGAACAAAAGAGTCTTCAACATGTCTCGATTGATGATGACGGTCGTGTAACCGTCATGGTCACGATGAAAAAACTTGATGATAAGGGCAAGCAAACATTGACAAGAGCTATTGCAAAAGTCGTTAAAATCGACTTTAAGTATCAGGGCTTAAAAGTCGATGTTGAAGCGATGAAAGATCCTAATGCCTTGAAAAATAAAGAAAAGCAACCTGTTTATATCGGCATTGCGAGTGGCAAGGGCGGCGTTGGTAAATCAACCGTAGCTGCCAACTTAGCGCTTGCTTTGAGTCGACTCGGTCAAAAAGTTGGCTTGATGGATGCAGACATCTATGGCAGTTCGATTCCAACGCTTTTTGACATGGAAGTTGTCTTGCCTAAGGCGGATGAAAATGAAAAAATCATCCCTTTTATGTCGCGTGATATCCAAATTATTTCGACTGAGTTTTTCTTAACTGATGAAAAACCACTGATGTGGCGCGGACCTATGCTCGGCAAAATGCTCGGTCATTTTTTCGATGATGTGGCTTGGGGGCCTGAGCTCGATTATATGATCATTGATTTACCGCCTGGTACAGGGGATGTCGCTATGGATATTCAACGCTTGATTCCTACGGCACAAATGATTATCGTCACGACGCCACACCCTAGCGCTGCCCATGTGGCCGTCAAAGCAGGGTTCATGGCCAAAGAATTAAAACACCAGTTAATCGGTGTGATTGAAAATATGAGTTACTATAAACATGGCGAGGAAACGCTGACACTATTTGGAGAAGGCGGTGGCCGGCAAGTCGCCGATCGACTCGAAACAGATTTGCTTGCTCAGCTTGCTTTAGCACAGCCTAATGATGGTCATCATAGTCTTTACGATATGCATGAACAAGCTGGCATCGATTATCTTGGCATCGCAAACAAGTTACTGAAGTTACGCCCTTAAAAAAACCGGCCTACAGTCTAACATCGTCAAAAATAGACAATGCTCAGACTTGTGGCCGGTTTTTATATGAAATGTTTATAGCGCGTGTTGAGGTATTTTTGTTTTCAAGTCACGCATTTCGTATCGGTATATCGCAAAAGAGAGCGTGCCTGCAAGTAAGTCCGCGGTTAAAAAGGTTAACCAAATGCCACTGATGCCAAACAAGTAAGTAAAGAGAAACACAATGGGAATAAACAAAAAGAACTGTCTTGACATGGTCACTAAGAAGGCGCGTACTGGATAACCCATCGCTTGATAAACGCTTGATAATAGCACTTGAAAACCAATCATCGTAAATCCGACTGCGATGATACGAAACGCTCGAGCACCCTCAGTAATAAAAAACGGGTCGGCTTCACGGCTGAACAGTTTAAACAAAAACTCTGCAGAGACAAGTGTAATGATAAAGATGGCAAAGAAATAGATGGCAATCAGTCGCGTGGCATACGCAATCACATCATACAGTCTTTTGTGAAAACGGGCACCAAAATTGTATCCGACAATCGGTATTAACCCTTGTACGAGACCAAATCCTGGCAATAATAAAAACATGATCATGCGATTGATAACGCTGTAAATAGCAATATAAATCCCGGGTCCAGGATCGACTGGGGCATAGTGGTTAATCAATCGATTAATGATAATGACAAGAAATGCGCCGAGTACATTGCGAAACAAAGTGGGCATCCCGATGGTTATGATTTCACGAGTCATCGGTAAATCAACTTTATAGATATGTCCTAAGTCGATGCCTAAGTTCGATGTTTTTTGTAGCGCAGCAGTTAGCACATAAGCAAACGATAAACTTTTCGCAATGAGTGTCGCCAGTGCAGCGCCACGGACACCCATTTCAGGCAGTCCAAACCAACCGAAAATAAGGATTGGGTCTAAAATGATATTCACACCGGCACCAATTAACAAGGTCATCATCGCAACTTTAGGTCGTCCTTCAGCTCTAGATAAGTTGTTTAGCACAATGGCAGAAGAAAAAGGCACCATAGCTAATAAAATGAAAAACATGTATTCTTTAGCATAACCGAAGTTTTCTTCTGTTGCGCCAAAAAAACGTAATAAATGATCAATATATATGAGTCCGATGATGACGATTAACACAGAGATGACTAAATTCATCCATAAAGCCGTATTCACCGAACGGCGCATGGCGAGACGGTCTTGACGACCATAAGCCCGAGAAAAAATTGAAGCGCTACCCATACCAATCATTAATGCAATCGCCATCATAATCATCTGAATTGGAAAAACAATACCTAAAGCACCAATGGCAATTTCGCCTGCCCCACGTCCAACGAAAATGGTATCGACCAAGTTATATAAAGCATTGGCCATCATCGCAATCGTTGCGGGGATGGCCAGTTGAATGAGTAGTTTTTTTACATCCTTGCCACCAAGCATGGCAGCTCTTGCATCGTCCATACCATCACACTCCATCTATTCATTATAGCAAACAGATGGAAGAATGTGACATCAACTTACAGATTGTAGTCGCTTTAGTAATTTTTCATACTTACGTTTGTAGGCTAAACCTTCTTTGTAACGGTTATTTGCATTGGCGATGTCAACTAATTTTTCGAAAACGATGCGCATCAGCTCGGTGTGTTGACGTTCACTCGTAATCGGCACAGCCACATCGTTGAGATACGTTTTTAATGCGCTTTGATCTTCGGTTGTCTCAATAATAAAGTGTATTTTTTCCAAAATGGCGGCCTCTCGTTGAGAAACGGTGTCAAAAACTTTGCGAAGTTCATCAATATCACCTTTGCCTGTTTTTTTCGCCAGCTGACAACGCAGTACGAGACTTTTGTAATACCATGTTTCACCCCATGACTTCTTAATAACATCTAGATGAGGCATGATCACATCAGCTTTTTCTTGATGTAAAAACAATAGGCGCGCATGAAGATAATGGTACAGGTTATGCACCGCTTTAGGCACATCATGTACATGAATTTGTGTGAGCTCTTTTTGAGCATCGTGGATGTTTTCATGGATCATAAAATAGACTTTTTGAAGACGGAGTTCAAGCAGTTTATCCGGGTGGTGATGACGGGTCAGTAAACTGCTTGCTTCTAAGAAGTTTGGTAAACTTGATAGTTTAAGACCGAGTTGTTGTTTAGCAAGGAAAAGATAGTAATGTTCTAATGTGCGGTGCGCACCCGATAGTTCAGGAATTAACGCGCTTGTATTTAACAAGGAAACAGTTACGTTAAATTGGTGTTTGTTAAAAGCATTCACAGCCGCTAAAATAATCATAAGCGCCCCCACGTCTTCAGGCATAGATGGTATTAAGGATTCATTACGCTTAACAATTTCAGTTGCCGAACTTATATTGCCTTCGACTACAGCAAGCGCAAGCGCTACGAGATCATCGAGCAGAGGATGATTGAAAGGGCGAACCGCAATTTGTTGTTTGGCAAGATGGTCATGATCACCATACAGTACAGCGCGCGTAATATCTTCGAAAAGATGCGCTTGGCGGGTGCGATTGAAAAGCTTGGTGAAATCAAGCCCGAGTCGCTCACCGACTTCTGCAATAAAGTACTCTTTCGGCTCAATTTTGTTGTTTTCAATCTTTGAGTAGTACGTGTCACACAAGATGCCTCGAGAGACTTCTTCTTGCGTCAAGCCCTTTTCGTTTCGGGCCCGACGCAACATCTCGCCATAAAATGGATAATCCGCACGTCTTTCATCAATCTTTTTGATAAGCTTTTTCCGTAGTTTCTTGGTGTCCATAGTTTTCCTTTCTTATAACATTATATTTTTATTTATTGATATCATTAGTATAATGCACATAAGTCAAGCTGTGAATATTATAAATTATGTTGAATATATTGGGGGGTATGAATTAAACTTTTGCAGTTGCACAAAATCGGTCGTTTTTTCCCCTTTTTGTATGACAAACTAAAAAAAAGACCCCTTAATGGGATCTTGGGAAAATGTTCGGAAAGCGACAAGGACCTTGTAAAGGGCAGTGTTCGCATTTAGGCTTTCGTGCCGTGCAGTGATACCGACCAAAAAATATCATTTGGTGATGGGTCTTTGACCATCTGTTTTTGGGAATCTTTCGCATTAACTTCTCTTCAACTTGTCTTGGTGTATCTTTCCACGTCGCGAGTTTCAAACGTTTAGACACCCGTTCAACGTGCGTATCGACTGCGATTCGCGGCACATCGAACCAAACACTGAGCACCACATTTGCCGTTTTACGGCCGACACCTGGCAACGACTCCAGTTCAACTTGTGACGCGGGCACTTGACCCCGATGGACTTTTTTTAATCGTTCACAAGTCTTTTTTATATTTGCGGCTTTATTTTTATATAAACCGATGGCTCTTAAGTCTTGTTCAAGTTCTTCAAGTGGCACATCTAAGAAATCTTGTAGATTTCGGTATTTTTTAAACAAATTTTCAGTCAAACGATTAACAGAGGCATCAGTGCTTTGTGCACTCAACATCACCGCGATTAATAGTTCAAGACTATTCGTATGGTTAAGCTCACAATGGGCGCTTGGATACATCGTCTCTAAAACTGTTAAAATCTCATCTACTCTTCCCACAGTTTGTAAAACTCCTTCAATACATCTTTTTTCTTTAGCGCCACCTGTGGGGCTGATGTTTGCTTCAAAAGTAATCGGTCAATCGTTTTCAATGAGGGGCGCGGTGCTTTGAGTGCTTCGAGTGTTAGTTCTTGAAGATAGGCAAATGACATCCCATCTGATTCAATCCACTTACCAATCAGTTCAATGTCAAGTGGTGTCAATGGCTTTTGCAAAGTCGCTTCAAGATACTGTGCAAACTGTTGTGTTTCAGTGGCTTGTTTAGATTGATCAGCCTCTTGAAGTAAAGCGACTACTTTAACAAGAAAGTAATCGATATCAAACGTTTCTTTTTCTTTACCATCTTCTGTTTCTTTCAAAGTAATCCGTAAATACCCTTGAGCCATTAATGATGCCAAAACGTCTTCTGTTTCTTTTGGTGTCACACCGAGTAGTTTAGAAAACTTCTCTGGTTTTATTAACCCTTCACCGCGATAGGCTAAGTCATTCAAACGAATCAAGGCCATCGCCTCAACGGGTTTTAAACCGATTGACGGATAGTACGTCAAAACAAGTCGCTCGTAATCGATGATTTGCTTATGGATTAAAGACTTGAGTAACCTGTGCAATCAAATGACCTCCTATCCTCTTTGTGGTGTGCGTGCTAGTTTTTGTAAAGCAATTTCCGCGGCGTGCTGTTCCGCTTCTTTTTTTGAATGTCCCGTACCTTCACCCATTAAAATATCATCCATGTAAACGTGTGTCACAAACAGCTTGTGATGAGATGGACCGCTTTCTGAGACGATTCGGTACTCTAAGCTTCGCTTATCAGACTGGACAAGTTCTTGAAGGTGAGACTTAAAGTCAATAAACACATTGGTGCGTTCTTCTTCGATAAGCGGGAAAATGATTTTATTGGCAATTTTGTAAACTTCATCAAACCCCTTATCCAAGAAGACAGCACCAATCAAGGCTTCAAACGCATCGGCAAGCAAAGCCATACGTTGTCGACCGCCGTTTTTTTCTTCACCATGACCTAAATGTAAGTGTTCACCGAGCTGACACGCTTTGGCATACACAACTAGGGCCGTTTCACACACATATTTAGCACGTTTTTTTGTTAAAGCACCTTCGTGTGCTTCGGGAAAATGCTCATATAAGTATTTACTGATAATTACATCAAGCACCGCATCACCGATGTACTCAAGACGCTCGTTAGATTCCGTCCCATGCTCGTTCGCATAAGATGCGTGTGTCAAAGCAGTTTCAAGCAACTGCGGATTATTAAAAGATAAGGTGAAAAGTTGTTCAAGTGCGTGCATCTCATTCACCTGACCCTTCAATCACTGCAGTGACTTTTTTAATCACATCTTGCCTTACGACGCTGGCAGCTTGACGGATGGCGTTGTAAAAACCAATCGCTTTTGATGAGCCTTGCGCTTTGATGACCACACCTTTGAGGCCATAGATCATCGCGCCGCCGATTTCTTCAGGTGCTAAACGTTTTTTGAAACGTTTGAGATTAGGCAAGGATAAAATGAGTGCGAGCTTACCAAGGACGCCGCGATACAATTCACGTTTCATCATTGCACCGATCCCTTTAGCGGTACCTTCGATGGTTTTCATGACAATGTTTGCCGTGAAGCCGTCACTGATGAGAATATCACAAGGGGGATCTAACACTTGTTTCGGCTCGACATTGCCGTAAAAGTTGATATGCGGATTATCTTTGAACAGTTGCGCCACGGCCAAATCGAGGTCACGTCCTTTACCTTCTTCAGAACCAATATTGATCAAACCTACTGATGGATTTTCAATCCCGATAATTTCTTTAGCATAGATGGTCGCAAAGTAAGCTTGTTGGACCATGAATTCTGGCTTGATTTCTAAATTAGCGCCTGTATCGAGTAATATCGTATAGCCCTCTGTCACTTTAGGGATTAATGGTGCTATCGCTGTTCGCTTCATCGCTTTCATCCGACCAATCAACATATGTGCGCCAGCGATGAGTGCTTGCGTTGCACCACTTGAGACAATCGCGTCTTGTTCAGAAGCACGAACACTTGATAAAGCCGCAGCCATAGAACTGTTTCGATTACGGCGAATCGCACCAATAGGATCTTTTTCACCCATGTCGATGACGCCCTCAGTTGCGACGACAGTCAACCGCTCATGCTCGATAAGATAAGGTGCCATCGCTTGAGGGTCACCATATAAGGTCAAGGTTATATCTGGGATGTTTTTCAGTGCCATGATGGCGCCTTCAACTTGTTCTTTGGGTGCATAATCGCCGCCCATGGCATCAATAGCTATTTTAATCATACATGATGGCTCCTTTTCATGATATTTTTCGCATTTTCCAATGGGATAAAATCATTATAACATAATTAGTGCTTGGCATAGCGGAGCAATTGGTTTTTCGTCCGCTCAATGAGGTCTTGATGCGCACCTTGTTTTTGATATGCTTCGACGATGTTTTTCGCATCTTCTAAAGCACATTGCATAATTTTAAAGTCTTCAATATGATCGGCATGCTGAAAGCGCAGATGACCACTTTGCATCAGACCGACTAAGTCACCAAAACCACGTTGTTTAAAATCATACTCACTGAGTACGAACCCATCCTGAACTTGTGTCATCACATCTAATCGTTTAACCGCTGCCTCATCTTGAGGATGAATGAGAAGACACAAGCCTTGTGTGTCCCCCCTACCAACGCGGCCTCTTAATTGATGCAGTTGCGCATAACCAAAACGTTCGGCGTGATAAACAATCATCAAACTTGCAAGCGGTGCATGGATGCCAACTTCAATCACGCTTGTCGCGACAAGTATATCGATTGCACCGCGGCGGAAAGCTTCTAAAGTTTCTGCTTTGTCATCGGCTGGAAGTCGGCCATGAACAAGGCCAATCTTAGCTTCTTGATACCGTGTGCATAATGTATCATAAAGTGTGATAACCCCTTTTTGCGACTGATCCTCTGCATCATCAATAAGTGGTGCTACGACATAGATTTGTTCTCCCGCCTTTAAAGCTTTTTGAATGGCTTGACGTACGATGGGTCTATCACGCATCGACACAAGTTTCGTTTTGACGGCTTCATTCTGAGAAGGTCTTGACGATAACGTTGAGATGTCCATATCGCCAAAAAGTGTCATACCAAGCGTTCTTGGTATCGGTGTTGCGCTTAAATACAAAACGTCTGGTCGTTGGCCTTTTTTTTGTAACGCTTGTCGTTGCGCGACACCAAAACGATGTTGTTCATCGGTGATGACTAGACCTAAATCATCATAAATGACATCTTTACTAAATAAGGCATGGGTGCCAATCACACCATGCAGTGATCCATTTGCGAGACGTTCTATGATTGTTTTTCGCACGGATTGAGCTGTATTTCCACTTAAAAGGGTTAACTTAAATCCAGCTGATGTGGCAAGTTCGGATAGCGTGTCATAGTGCTGACGTGCTAACAGTTCCGTCGGGGCCATGAAAGCGACCTGCTGACCCGATGCCATGACAGCTGCCATAGCGATGAATGCTACCACCGTTTTCCCGCTACCTGTATCCCCCTGTAGCAAGCGGTGCATGACACGTGGAGAAGCTAAATCGTTAAAAATCTCTTTTAAGGTTTGATTTTGACTTTCAGTCAAACTAAACGGTAACGCTGAAATCACTTGATTCAGTTTTGCATGATCAAGTGATTTGATAGAGCCCTGTTGTTGACGGTACGTATGACGTTGCCAGCGCACACGCATTTGATACTCGAAAAGCTCTTGATATTTCAGGCGACGTTTAACTTGTTTAAGCGCGGCATCATCTGGGGGTTCATGTGCCCATTTCATGACGGTCTTAAAATCTAGTAAGCGATATTTTTGAATGAGATGTTCGGGTAAAGGATCTTGACGCCTTTGAATCATTGGCAAGCATTGTTTAAGCAACTTAGTAAATTGGTGCTCGGTCAAATTTTTTAGACCATATACCGGGACAATCCCTTCATGAAATGACTTTTTCAACCAGACGCGCATGGCTGTCAAGGTTTGATTGCCGGTCTGTTTCACGAGTGCAACTAAAAAGACGTCCTTCTTTACTATACGACGCAAAAAAGTTTGGTTATAAACCTTAATACGCCACTTCGTTTCGTTATCCCCAACGGCATTGAACGTAAGCACTTGTAATTTTGAACGAACATACGCTGTTTTAACATCTGACGTTGCGGTTAAAGCCATATAAACATACGTTTCTGGCGGTAATACCTCCTCATCAAACAAGCGGCGAATCTCATAACGCTTTGGCCAACGCAAAACGATATCTTCACAGGAAAAAAGCGCTTCTTCGTGAAGCGCG
>SKGI01000031.1 GCA_007117555.1 Candidatus Izemoplasma sp.
TACTGGTAAAAGAAATAAAAAATTTTACCAAACTAAAGGAGGAAAATTGTGAAAAAGCTCTGGATTATGTTTTCATTCTTGTTTTTGTTGTTTGCGGCGGTGGCTTGTACACCGAGTGCCGTTCGCAATGCACCGACATTTAGTGGTGTTGAGGACATCAATGTTTTACAAGGTTCAACCTTCGATGCACTAGAAGGTGTTCGTGCGACCGATCATGATGGCAATGATATTACTGCCGATATTGAAGTCGATGGTTTTGTCAATACTTTAATTTTAGGTGAGTTTGCACTGACATACACAGTGACTGATAGTGAAGGGCTGACCGCAACCGCCCAACGTTTCATTACAGTCATCTTTGAAACAGCGGCACCGTATGCACTTTACAACGGTGACTTCAGTCTAGGTACAGGTGGCTGGAATCTTGACACGCCTGGTGGGCAAGCCACGTTTGATGTCGTAGATGATATGTTGCAAGCGACGATTACAAACCCCGGCACCCAATGGTGGCAAATCCAAGTTCACCAAACTGTAAGCATTGAAGAAGGCGTTGCTTATCGCTTAAATGTTGAGGCGATGAGTCCTGAAGGGAAACGTCTAGGTATTGGTGTTGAAGATACCGGTGCTGGTTTTGCGATGATTCCAGGTGGTAATGTCGCATTTGATTTGACTGATACACTTGAAACGTACAGCTTTGTGCTTGTGAGTGATCGTACCATTGACACAGCAAAAGTTGTGCTTTACTTAGGTCAAATTGGACTTGAAGATGCAGGCGATATTTATATCAATAATGTCAGTGTTGAGCAAGTTGAACTTGATGATACAGAGATCTCAATTGAAGGCATCGAAGATGTCACACTGATTGTTGGTATGGATTTCGATCCACTAGAAGGCGTCACCGCGCTCGATCAAGAAGGTCTTGACATCACCGATGCGATTCAGTTGGTAGGATTAGTTGAAACCAACGTCGCCAACGCTCAAGCGTTTATCTTGCAGTATGTCGTTCATGCTCAAGGTGAGACATTGTATGCAAATCGACGTGTTCAAGTCGTGCTTCCTATTGAGAATCCAGCAGAAATGTTTAATCCTGACTTTACGATGGGACTTACTGGTTGGACAATTGACTTCCCAGAAGGTCAAGGCTCAAGTGGATCGATGGTTGTTGTAGACGGTGTTGTTGAAGCGAACTTGACAGCATTAGGATCAGCTTGGTGGCATATTCAGCTCTCACAAGCGGGACTTCACCTGACTGAAGGACGTTCTTATGAAGTGACGATTGTTGCCCGCGCAGATGATCCTAAACGCATTGGTTTAGGTGTTGAGGATACGGCAGACGGCTTCCGCTCACAATTACCAGGCCCTGCCGAATGGGATTTGACTGAAGAATTCCAAACATTTACTTATGTCTTTACGGCACCCCGTTCAATTACAACCGCAAAATACGCCATCTTTATGGGTAGCATGGCCGGGACAGATGTACCGACAACCGTCTACGTTGATAAGTTTGATGTGCGTGAACTCGAAGATGCTTTCCCAACGCTTTCAGGCGTCGGCAATGTCCGTATTGAAGAAGGCACCCCGTTTGATCCATTAGAAGGTGTAACAGCTGATGATCTTGAAGATGGTGATTTAACTGCAGAAATAGAAGTTGTTGGGACTGTTGATGTGAACACAGTAGGTGTTTATGAGTTGGTGTATTCTGTCACGGACTCTTCGGGTAACACAACGACCGCAACACGGGTTGTTACGATTGTTGAAGCGACAGAAGGTGGCATGAGTGTTGTCGTGAATCCTGATTTTGCATCAGAAGAAGGATGGAACTTCGATTTCCCTGTTGGCCAAGGCACAATGGCTTATGATGAAGGCAATGTTCGCATAAACTTAACCGATCTTGGCGATGCTTTTTGGCACATACAATTGCAACAAGATGGCATTTCAATTCAAGAAGGTAAAGCCTATCTCATTAGTGTTCGTATGATGACCGATACCCCAAGAACGATTGGTCTTGCGGTCGAAGACGCCGCCGATGGCTTTGCGAACTTAGCGGGTGAACCAGTTAACTTCTACGTAGATGAGACTTGGACAACTTATTATTATGTGTTCCGTGCATCCCGTTCTTCAGATAACTTTAAACTGGGCTTATTCCTCGGTCAAATCGATTCAGAGGATGCGCCTGGAGAAATTCTTGTTAGCAGCTTTGACATGATTGAAGCAGATGAACAAAATATTATGGCTAACTCTAACTTTGAAGAAGATGCTGTTTGGCAGTACGACTTCCCAGTTGGCGAAGGCACCATGAATGCTGTTGATAACCAATTAGTCGCTGACCTTACTTCAATTGGCGATGCTTGGTGGCATGTACAACTGTATCAGTATGACCGTTCAATCGATACAGATGTCCGCTATCTTATTACATTCCGTGCTGCAAGCACAGAGCCACGCCGTATTGGACTTGCTTTGGAAGATCCAGCTGATGGTTGGCGTGATTTAAAAGATGGTGTGCCTGTCGAGTGGGATTTAACTACTGAAATGCGTACATATACATACATCTTCCATAGCGACACCACCATCGATACAGCAAAAATTGGTTTATTCTTTGGCTTCCACACTGAAGGCGATGGACCAAGCGTCATCACCGTTGAAAACTATATGGTCATTCGACTTTACGACGAAGAATAATTTCTATATATTACTTATACAGGATGCATGCCGGAGATTACTTCGGCATGCCATCCTATAGATTGGATGTGTTCAGATGAAAAAGACTCTTGTACTACTCACTTTCCTAGTACTGATGTTACTTGTTGCATGTGAGAGTGAAACGCCAAATGATGTTGAGGTGCTTATGTATACGAATCCTGTCTTTGCCTCAAACCGTCCTGACCCAAGTGTTGTTCGTGATGATGATGGTTACTTTTATGTCTTTACAACCGAAACAGCTGGCCGCTACATTCCCATCATGCGTTCTAGCAATCTTGTTGAGTGGGAAGATGTCGGTAACGTCTTTGGTGTAAGGCCGACATGGGGCACCCCAGGTGCCAATCTTTGGGCACCCGATGTTGTCCGTATTGGTGATCAATATGTTCTCTATTACTCATTATCAACGTGGGGCGATCCCAACCCAGGTATTGGTGTTGCAACAGCAGACCATCCTAGCGGCCCTTGGACTGATCATGGCGAGCTATTCCGTTCACTCGATATCGGCGTCAATAACTCCATTGATCCCGTCGTGTTCGTAGGTCAAGATGAACGGGTATACATGATTTGGGGCAGTATGCGTGGTTTATATGGTGTTGAACTGACTGCGGATGGATTAGCACTTATGGATGGCGAGCAAGCAGCCGATACGAAAGTCCACATTGCGGGTCTGCCAAGTCACACGCCATGGAATGTCGACTCATACGAAGCCCCTTATGTCATTTTCCATGATGGCTATTACTATTTATTTATGTCAAGTGGTACATGTTGTGAATCGTTAAACAGTACGTACCATATTCGGGTTGCACGTTCGACTTCGCCTCTTGGCCCATATTACGATCGTCAAGGACGTGACATGCTTGAGTTGAGTCGTGGCTTTATGGCGCTCAACAGTAGCGATCATTTCGTAGGGCCAGGCCACAATGCCGTCATTCAAGACGATGCAGGGGATTGGTGGACGTTATATCACAGTTTTTCACAAACGAACCCGAATGCACGGTTACTCATGCTTGATCCATTACAGTGGACTGATGATGGTTGGCCGTTTGTTGCAGGGCAAAATCCTTCACGCGGTGATGTGCCCTATCCACATATTGACTAATCGATAAGCTAAGACCAATCATGGTGACAAAATGCCTAATAGAAAGTGTGATATCATGCGTGTTTTTTACTTCATGAGTATTTTACTGTTTGTATTTTTATTCAGTGCATGTGAAACTGAAGAAACGCCTATTGAACAACATGCTGAGACATATCGCAATCCTGTGTTAAGCCCTGTCTTTGCTGACCCGACGATTATCCGCGCAGAAGATGGTTACTTTTATGCGTATGCAACTGAAGATTTTTTTACCCATGACACTGGGGTGCGCTATGTGGCGATTTTTCGCTCAGCTAATCTTGTTGATTGGGAAGATATGGGTGATGCCTTTACGACTAAACCATCTTGGAAAGCAGGATCATCCTACATTTGGGCGCCAGACATTCAGTATTTTAACGGTCAGTATTACCTTTATTATTCGTTGTCGGTCTGGCACGACCCTAACCCTGCCATTGGTGTGGCGACGAGTCAACATCCTGCCGGTCCTTTTGAAGATCAAGGCATGTTGTTTGATTCAGTCGGTATCGGTGTGCCAAACTCGATTGATCCCTTTGTTTACTTAGATGATACCCACGATGAGAAATGGCTCTTTTGGGGCAGTTGGCATGGGATTTGGGCCATTCGCTTAAGCGCCGACGGTCTAAGGGTAGAAGGCGAAAAGGTTCAAGTAGCAGGTGGACTTTTTGAAGCGGCTTATGTGATTAATCGGAATGGCTATTATTATTTATTTGTCTCTACAGGGCATTGTTGTGATGGCGCCAACTCGACGTATGAACTGAAAGTAGGTCGCTCAACAGGTTTACTTGGTCCTTATGTAAATCGCATGGGTCAAAACTTATTGCATAACGATGGTTCGCTTGTTGTAGGCGATGGCGATCGTTATATTGGCAATGGCCACAACGCCATCATCCAAGATGATGCTGGAGATGATTGGCTTGTCTATCATGGCATCGATCGTCTTAACCCCCATTTACCAAACGGTGCCACACGTCGCCCGATGATGCTCGATAAAATCATCTGGACGGCAGACGGTTGGCCTCAACTGCGTAACTTTAAACCAAGTGAGAGTGCAGTAGCTGTACCTTATATTGAGGAGGAAAATTGATGAAAAAATTAATGATGAGTTTGATGCTAGTACTGAGTATTGCTTTGCTCGCCGCCTGTTCAGGTGATGACAATGGCAACGGTGATGGTCAAGTTACGGCCATTACGTTCTGGAATATCTTCACCGGCCCAGATGGTCAAGAAATGGTGGCTATGATCAATGACTTTAACGCCCAACATGAGGGTGAAATTCGTGTTCTAACCCAGACGATTCCATCGGCAGATTTTTATGAAGTCATGAATACCGCTGTCCCGCAAGGGCAAGGACCAGATGTGGCTATTATGCATCTAGACAATATTCAGCGGTATGCATCGTTAGCGATGCTTTATGATTTTGATGACTTGCTGTCTGGTTCTGATTTTGATGCAGCAGATTACATTCCTGCCGTATGGAATGCAGGATTGTTTGAAGGACGTCGTTATGGCATTCCTCTAGATGTTCATCCGATTGGTCTCTTTTATAACATTGATGTGTTAGAGGCAGCGAATGTAGAAGTGCCGACAACGACTGAAGAACTAATTGCAGCATGTGAAGCTTTACAAACACACGTCATTCATTGTTTACCCTTATCGTCAATGTGGCCTTCACAAACCCTCTTTACAGCATCGCTCTTTCAAAATGATGGGGTTGATTTAGATGAAAATGGTGAATACCCAGCGTTTAATACGCCTGAAGGGTATGCAGCGCTAAAGGTTTTCAATGATTTAATTTTCACGCACGGTGTTAGTATTCCAAATGTTGGTGTCGATGAAGATTTAGCCTTTTTCCGTCAAGGGAATGCCGCGTTTCATATCAATGGCATTTGGATGTTAAACGGAATCATTGAGTCTGGTGTTAATTTTGGGACAGCGCCGATTGCACAATTGTTTGGCGATACGCCCGCAACGTGGGCTGGCAGCCATCAGTTTGTTATGCCTCGGGGACGGAGTGTAGATGCTGAAAAGCAAGCTGCGATTCTGACTTTCGTTGAGTTCATCACCAATAACTCACTTCGGTGGGCAAATGCCGGACAAATTCCAGCGAACTTGCGTGTGCTTGAAAGCGCTGAGTTTCAAGCGCTCCCTTACCACAGTACATTTGTGGATGTCTCCACCATCCAATTTGTCAATGCCTCACCATACTTTGATGATGCATTCACGCCCATTTACTCACGGGTCACTGCGGCGATGACCACCCCAAGTGCTGATATTCAGGCCTTGCTAGATGCGGCTGAACTTGAAGGCATCCAACGTGTCGACGACGCCCTCGGCAATTAAAGAACTTCCCAAACGGTTCGAACCGGCGCTGTTCATCTTGCCGCATCTCATCATCTTTTCGGTGTTTTTCATCTTTCCATTCTTTTACGGGCTTGTGATTAGCCTTTATGACTGGCACCATTTCTTCCCTGAACAGCGGACCTTTATCGGTTTGGCCAACTATCGACGCATTTTATTTGAAACGGATCATATTTATTATGAGTATTTTTGGCGCGGTTTGCGAAACACTTTGACATTTGTCGCACTTTCCGTGCCGCTCTTAGTTGCCTTTCCCCTGTTCATCGCGTCACTGATTAACACCGAACCACGGGGTTATAAACTGTTTCGGGCGATATTTTACTTGCCAAGTCTTTTCTCAATCGCTACGCTAGTACTCATTTGGCGTTGGGTGCTCAACACCAATCTAGGTGTGTTAAATTTGACACTGGCGCATTTAGGTGTTGGCACAAACATTGCTTGGCTATCGAGTCAACCTTTTGCATGGATTTCACTCGTCATGATGACAGTTTGGTGGACGATTGGCGGCAATATGATTATCTTTACAGCCGCGCTTAAAGATGTACCGGATATGCTTTATGAATCTGCGGATATCGATGGCGCCAATCTATTTCAAAAGTTTTTCCGGATTACCTTGCCATCGATTCGCAATCAGCTTGTGTATATATTCATCATGACAACGTTGGCCTCATTTAACGTGTTTGGTCAGCCACAGCTTGCAACAGGTGGCGGACCACAACAAACGACTACAGTGCTCATGATGTACATCCGTAATATAGCCTTTGGTGGTGGTCGCCCAAGACCCGGCATCGCCACCGCTATGGCTGTATGCATGGGAATAATTATGATTATTATCAGCATCGCCCAAACACGCATTATCAAAAGGATGGGTGATTAGATGGCACTGAAAAAAATCGAACAACGTAAAAAACGCATTTCTTTCTGGATACTCGTATCGATTTCTGTTGTTTGGGTCATGCCAGTGATTTGGGTTATCTCTACATCCTTTAAGAGTGAAATGGAAGCCGTGTCGGGTGGCTTAAATCTGATTCCTCGTGATTTTACACTAGCAAGTTATCGATTTATTTTTACCGATCAAAACAACAACATTTTCCGTTACATCCGTAACAGTTTCATTGCGGCAGGCACGCATACAGGACTCTATTTGCTTGTGGCATCTCTTGCGGCTTATGGTTATGGGATCTTACAGTTCAAAGGGCGCGACCGAATTTTCTGGTTGTTGCTCTCAACGATGATGATACCAGCCGTTATGAACCTCATTCCACTGTATGCAGTGATGATTCGGTTTGAATGGCTCAATCGACTCACAGCACTCATCGTTCCAGGTCTTGGCGGCGTGTTTGGCATCTTTTTGCTCAGACAGTTCAATTTGACCATTCCTAAAGATCTAATCGAGAGTGCCAAAATCGATGGCGCGAGTCATCTTAGCATCTATTTACGTATTATCTTACCACTGACAAAACCAGCTTTGATTGTCGTGGGGTTATTTTCCTTTATGGGAAACTGGAATGATTACTTGTGGCCGCTTATTGTCATCAATGATGATGCGGTACGCACTTTGCCAGTAGGTCTAGCCATCATGCAAGGAAACTATACCATATTTTACTCACGACTGATGGCTGCAACCGTCGTTTCAATCATACCGGTACTTGCCCTCTTTATGGCTTCTCAACGTTTCTTTATCAAGGGTATTACGATGACCGGCATCAAACAGTAAAGCGAGGAATAATACCATGAAAAAAGATTATCCAAGACCTCAATTTAAACGTCCAAACTGGACAAACTTAAATGGTACCTGGCAGTTTGCCTTTGATGATGCCGACCGCGGCTTGCAGGAAAAATGGTATGAGAATTTTCCAAAAGCGATGCGTATCGAGGTACCATTTGCTTACCAGTCAAAAGCTTCAGGTATTCATAATCGTGAAGACCACCGGATTTTATGGTATCACCGTACGTTTGATTTACCTGAACAAATTGCATCATATCGATACATTCTCAACATAGGGGCCATAGATTATCGCGCCGATATATTTATCAATGGCGAGCATGTTCGCACCAACGAAGGTGGGCACGTCTCTTTTACAGAAGATGTGACACATCTGTTATCTTTTTCTGCGAAAAATACCATCACCTTAAGAATCTGTGATGACATGCATGATATTGAGATTCCCCGAGGCAAGCAGTATTGGAAAGAAGAAAGCGAAAGTATTTTTTATACGCGCACATCAGGAATCTGGCAAACCATATGGCTTGAGTCTGTTCCAGCCACTTACATCAAGCGCACTAAGTACATCCCAGACATCCAATCTAACTCGATTAAGATTGGCTATTACATTGAAAATATGACGGGGCCAGCTGAACTTGAGACAACGATCATGTTTGAAGACGAAATCATCGCTTCAACGACCGTCGCCATTCATGGCGATTATCATGAAGCGGTCCATTACCTTGGTAAAGCAAATGATCAAGACAAGAATCGCTTCTGGACACCAGAAACGCCCCACCTTTATCAGGTTCGTTTTTACTTAAAAACCCCGCAAGGTACAGACACTGTCGAGAGCTATTTCGGGATGCGCAAAATATCGGTTGAAAATGGTAATGTCATGTTAAACAACCGCCCTTATTATTTACGGTTGGTACTCGATCAAGGCTACTATCCAGAATCGTTGTTGACATCACCCGATGATGCAGCCATCATTCAAGATATCGAACTGACGAAGACAATGGGATTCAATGGTGTCCGAAAACATCAAAAAATCGAAGAAGAACGCTACTTGTATCATGCAGATAGGCTAGGCTTACTCGTATGGGAAGAAATGCCTTCAGCTTACAAATTCTCTTCAAAAACAATGCGTAATTTACTTGATGAATGGCAACGTGTGATTCGTCGCGACTTTAACCATCCAAGTATTATTGCTTGGGTGCCTATGAATGAATCGTGGGGTGTCCCAAACTTACTAAATAGCCCGCGTGAAGTGCACTTTCTAGAAGCGATGTATCATCTGACAAAAGCACTCGATGATACCCGCATGGTTATTTCTAATGACGGATGGGAACACGGCACCACTGATTTGCTCACCATCCACGACTACGCCGCTGAAGAAGACGTACTTCGAAAACGGTACGCGAATCTCGATACGATTCTCAAAAGTCTCCCAGGTAATCGTCTACTATTAAATAAAGGATTCAATTACAACAAACAACCCATTCTCATTACCGAGTTTGGGGGCATCTGTTTTAAACAAAGTCATCAAGAAAATGGTTGGGGTTACTCTACAGCACGCTCACCTGAAGATTTTCTTGAGCGTCTTGAAGCGGTCTTTAAACCCCTTTATGCTTCACCCCATGTGCAAGGGATATGTTATACACAACTGACCGATGTTGAGCAAGAAACCAATGGGTTGCTCACCTATGAGCGCACACCTAAAGTACCGCTTGAAAACATCCGAGCCATCGTGTTGTCAAACCAATAAAAAAACGCTGTCCGTTGCAGTACAATTCGGACAGCGTTTTTTAAAGCAAGCGGACGAAACGCACACCGCCAAGGTGTTCTTGAATGTAGGCCCCATCAGTCCGTTTAACACGGACCAGCTCCTGAGCAGCATCGTCCCCTACAGGCATGACCAATCGGCCACCGTCTTTCAATTGTTCCAGCAAAGCATCGGGAATATCATCGGCTGAAGCGGTGACGAGTACGGCATCAAAAGGCGCGGATGCTTCCAAACCCATCTTACCATCCCCTAAATGATAATGGATGTTTTCAAAGCCAAGTGATGTGAGCAGTTCTTTCGCTTCATCAAGCAAAGCTTCAATGCGCTCAATGGTATAAACTTCACCCGCACACCGGGCAAGAATGGCGGTTTGATAACCTGAACCAGTCCCGATTTCTAAGACTTTTTCTGTCCCAGTCAAAGCGAGTGCTTCGGTCATATAAGCGACAATAAACGGTTGTGAAATTGTTTGATCATAACGGATGCGTAAAGGGGTGTCTTCATAAGCTAAATGTCTTGCGGCCTCATCGACAAAATAATGTCTTGGAATTTGTGCGAACGCTTCAATAACACGGTGATCTTCAATGCCGCGCCCAATGATGTCATGTTGAATCATGTGCGCGCGTTTCTTTTCATAATCAATCGCCATAACCACACACCTCCACCTTCATTATAACAACTTTCTAAAACATTGAAAAGCGCGTGTATACTTGCATGCTTTGACCAATCACGATACAATAGAAGGGGGTGATAAGGATGATTGATTTATCGATGCACAAAGAAGTGCTTCTTAGTGTAATCAACACGCGATTGCGCAATGAGTATCCATCTCTTGA
>SKGI01000105.1 GCA_007117555.1 Candidatus Izemoplasma sp.
GATGCCTCAGACGACCAATCACAGGATTTGCACTACGAAATCGCATATAAAATCACTCCTTATAATCAATTCATAATGATATCGCATTACTATTATAGCAAATAATCAAGCAGTTCAAGCGTTTTGTGCTGTTTTAGTCAAACAAGGACATTTGGCCTGACTCAGGTAACTCACCAAAAGCACCGAGTGCATCGAGTTTGTCAAAGAGTGTCGTAGATAAAGAAGTCCGCATTTTGACATCGTCACGTGAACTGAAGGGTTTCTCATCGCGGGCATCGACGATGCTTTGAGCCACTTTAAAGCCAAGACCGTCTAAAGCGATGAATGGTAAGCGTAAGCGTTGACGATCGGCAGAAACGATAAAATCACGGGCAGCACTTTGAACGATATCAACGGGTTCAAAAGTATACCCACGTTTAACCATTTCATGGGCCACTTCTAACACAGTGTATAATCGCTTATCGACATCGCTTGCGCGGATGCTTGCATCACGGATTTCTCGCATCCGACGCTCTAAGGCATATTCGCCACCTTGCATCGCAACTAAATCAAAATCACGGGCTCGTTTAGAGAAGTAAGCAGAGTAGAAATAAATCGGCCGATATACTTTAAACCAAGCAATTCTAAGCGCCATCATTACATACGCTGTAGCGTGGGCTTTAGGGAACATGTATTTGATTTGTCCCGCACTCCAAATATACCAATCTGGCAAGTTGTGCTCGCGCATAATCATCGCATAGCCATCCCATTTTTCAGGTTGAACAGCAGCACGCCCTTTACGGATAAATTCAGAAATTTCAAAGGCGATTTCACTTTTTAAGCCATGTTGAATGAGGGTGACCATAATATCATCCCGGCACCCGATAACTTCTTTAAAAGGGATTTTGCCATAAAGTGGATTTTTACCAGTAACGAGTGTTTCCGCATTGTTTAACCAAACATCGGTCCCATGAGAAAGGCCTGAAATTTTGACAATATCAGCAAACGTTTTAGGGCGCGAGTCTCGTAACATGCCCCGAACAAAAGGGGTACCCATTTCAGGTACGCCAAAACTGGCGACTTCTGTATCAAACAACTCACTCGGTTTAAGACCGATGACTTCTGTTCCCGACAATAAGCCATACACTTTCGGATCATCGAGGGGAATGTCTGTAGCCTCTTTAAAGGGGAAACTAATCGGATCGTCTTTGACAAAATCCATTAAATACCGTATCATCGTCGGATCATCATGTCCTAACACATCGAGTTTAAACAAATTGTCTTCAAACGAATGGTAATCAAAGTGGGTCGTTTTCCAACTTGAGTCGGTCGCATCAGCTGGATATTGGACTGGGGTCACATCGTGAATGTCTTTGTAACTTGGGACGACAACGATGCCACCAGGATGTTGACCTGTGGAACGTTTGACCCCAGCGATCACTTTAGCCCGGCGTTCAATTTCTGCCTTGCGCAACGTTAAGTTTTGTTTTTCAAGATACCCTTTTACGTAACCAATGGCGGTTTTATCGGCCACTGTTGAAATCGTTCCAGCCCTAAACGCCCGCTGCGCTCCAAATAATGTCCGGATGTACTCGTGAACAATCGGTTGGTAATCGCCTGAAAAGTTAAGGTCGATATCGGGTACTTTATCGCCTTTGAAGCCAAGAAAGGTCTCAAAGGGAATGTCGTGACCATCTTTTTTAAGTACCGCCCCACAGCGCGGACAGTCCGCAGCGGGTAAATCAAACCCACTCGACACCGTTTCAAGATGGAGTTGTAACGCTTTTTCATCCGCATGCACACCGTATTCTTGAGCTTCCGCAGGGGCCATTTTTAAAGTCGTGAAATAACACTTAGGACACACATAATGCGGTGGTAAAGGGTTGACTTCTGTAATGCTCATCAACGTCGCGACCAAACTTGAACCAACACTTCCGCGCGAACCAACAAGATAACCCTCATCAAGCGACTTTTTAACAAGCAAGTGTGAAATATAGTAAACGGTGGAAAACTGATGGGTTGTAATCGCAGTCAACTCTTTTTCAAGACGTGACGCAATTAAAGGATGTAATGGATTGCCATAGATTTCCGCTGCACGACTGCGCACCATTTTGACTAAGTGTTTCTCGATTGAAGGAATCCCTTCTGATGCTAAAAAATCATCGGTTGGCGCATACAATGTTTTTGTGAAGGCTTGCACCGACTCAATTTGCTCGTTAATCGCATGCGGTGTATCAATGACAAGCCGCTTTACTGTGTCACTGGGTAAAGAAGGGAAAGCGGCGAGCATTTCTTCCGTCGTCCGAAAATACTGACTTGGAATCGACGCGTGATGCGCTAAGGCGTGCAAGCCACCCCCGACGACAGGCGTTTTAACATAAATATCGCGATATTTAACGCCACTTTGCTCAATATGATAAGCGTTAGATGCCGCAATGATAGGTTTATCAAGTTGTTCTGCTATATTGATTGTTCGCTTGATAATCGCTTCAATCGTCTGATCAAAGTTCACTTCATCTGCCCCAAGATAAGCGAAATCGGCTTCAGGCTGCACTTCGAGATAATCATAATACGCGGCTTTTTGCTCAAGGGTACTGTCCTCTTGGTTATAGGCCGCTTCAAACACATCGCTCCCAATGAAACCACTGCCTAAAAGCAACCCTTCTCGGTGCGCATCGAGCACTTTTTTAGGTAGTAACGGCTCTTTTTGGAAGTAATCGGTGTTCGCTAATGTAATGAGACGGTATAAGTTTTTCAATCCCGCCTGCGTTTTGACAAGAGCGACCATGC
>SKGI01000027.1 GCA_007117555.1 Candidatus Izemoplasma sp.
AAAGGAGCGACGTTATGCGGTTTTATACTCAAAAATTAACAGCGATATTTGTCGTGGTTTTTATCTTTTTTGCGCTCGTTCTTTTCTTTGCCTTCAATGCCATCAACAACAACTACCTAAGTTTTCGTGCGATGGAAAATCTTAAAAACATCAACCAAACGACCGCGAACCGCATTGAACAAACACTGTATCTCGATTTGGATCGACTCGATACGTTTATTGCGGATGCTGAACTGGCTGGGCGTGATGTGAATGAAGCCCTATTAGACGCTTTTTTAGCCCAAGGCAATCCCGTTCAGTTAGTCGGTGAGCATGTCGAAAATGTTGGTTTCCGGATTGATGGTACGCTTTATCCTTTTAAAACCAATCCGTTTTATAACCCGCAAAATGCGGTGCACCCGATTAATATTAGCCGCTTGTCAAGCATGCTTGAAGGGTACGATGATGAGACACGTTATTTGATTATGCAAACCGACGATCAGCGTGTGATTATGTTTGATGCGTATGCGTATCTAGAGCCACTCTTTATCACAGGTGAAGTAAAACGTCTCAACTATTACATCATCGATACGTATGCGCAAATATTTTTTCAAGATAACCCGGATTCTTCACATCGATTTTTATTTATTGATGTCATGCAAGTCGGTCCAAACCATCTTCAAGCAAATGAAATGCTCAGTGCACTAGAAGCGCGTGAACAACATGCGCTTGAGACCCGTTTAAAAGGAGAAACGGTTTTTTTAGTCTCCTCACCGCTTTCTACGACTTTTTCTGAAGGGCATCAACCCGCATTTTACAGTTTCCATGTTGTTCAATCTTTTGACCTCACCGATAGTATTGCCCCTTATGCTTACTTGCGTAATGCCTTACTAGGCGTGTTTATTTTAATTGGCATCTTGTCGGTGGTAGGTTTAGGGCTTATTTATCGCGTTGTACTTTCTAAAAACAATGATCTTGAATCATCACGTTTAACCCATTATTACGAAAAACCGTACATCATTCGTGTGGACCATAAGGGTAAGATTCGTTGGATTAATCGCACCTTTAAACGTCAGGTGAATGATCCTAAAGCGTACAAGTCATTAAGCGATATGACGTTTACACAAACGCCAGAAGATTTAATCGATCACATTAGAAGACAGCGCACACTTACCGCGATACTCCCTTACAAAGAAGATAAAAAGTATGTGCATTTCACTGTTGTTAAGGCACCTGGTGGACACACTTTAGTCGGTGACGATATGACCGACATCGAAGGACGCTATGATACATTAAGAATGTTGGCGTTGACGAATGCCATTACGGGGCTGCCAAATCGTAACCAACTGCTTGGTGATCTAGATAGCTTACTGAAACAACAAAAAATCGATGAAGCCAAACACAGTCTTGTCAGCTTTGAAGTTGTCTCCATTAAACGCATTAAACTTTTGATGAGTGATAAAATTGTCCGCGCTACGTTAAATACAATCAAAGATCGACTCCAAGAAACACTTGAAAAAAGTGATGCCGGCATTTATCATACCGACGATAATACATTTACCGTATTGCTTAGAAATTTACCAAACCAAGCTGCTGCAATTAGTTTTGTGGACCGCTTCAACGACGTTATCAATAATCAAGCTGCAGTCGATAAAAACTTACTAGATATCGACATGAAATTCGGCATATTCCATATTGAACCCGATAAATACGCCCAGCTCAATGAACGGCTTTGTCTTGAGCACGTTGATCTAGCTATTGACCATGCGAAAGCATCCCCTGCGCAAGATGTTGTGGTGTTTAATCTCGGTTTAACTAAATTTACCTCTTTAGATGAGTTGATGGAAGCGGATTTAGCTAAAGCGATTGAAAATGAAGATTTCATCATGCACTTTCAACCGCAAATCGATCATGAACAAAACCGGATTTTTGGTCTTGAAGCACTTATTAGATGGCCACATCCGCGCTATATTAATGAATCACCTCTCAAGTTTATTCAACTTGCCGAACAAAACAACATGATCATCGAAATTGGCAGAATCGCCATGCGCCGGACGTTTGAAGTGATGAAAAAGTTTGAGCCTTACGATGTCGAAGTATCGATTAATGTGTCACCGGTTCAGATGATGCAAGTTGGTTTTGTCAATGAATTGATTGCGTTAAGAAATGCTTATGACATCAAAGAAAATGTTATTTCTATTGAAATTACCGAAACATTTTTGATGACATCGTTTGAACAAATCATCGATAAGTTGCGTGTCTTACGCAATAACGGCTTCAACATCCATCTCGATGATTTTGGGACTGGGTATAGTTCACTGGCTTACTTAAGTGATCTACCAATCAATACTTTAAAAATTGACCGCGCCTTCATTGAACACATTGAAACAGATCGATATTCACGTGCGATTGTGGGAACCGTCGCATCACTTGCTAAAACTGTCGGTTATGAGATTATTGCCGAAGGAGTCGAAACACCGAATCAATACCAACTTCTTCGCAAAGCAGGCTATAACCGTTTCCAAGGATTTATCTTCAGCCCTGCCGTAAACCTTGACAAAACGCTTGAGATGCTAGAAGATTATAATAAGAACCGCACCAAAACGTTTAACTTTACCAAATCATCACGCACAAGAAAAAAATAGTAGGGTTGTGACACTATGTACTTATGGATGCAGACAGATACGGGCGATTTGCTGATGCAAAATGATATTTTACTCGCCATACTGACGTTGGTGATTGTCGCTGGGACCATCGCAGCGGGCTTTTTCATCGCCCGCAATTA
>SKGI01000065.1 GCA_007117555.1 Candidatus Izemoplasma sp.
CGTACGATGCCCGTTTCAACACGGATCAGTTACATGATTGTTCCAAGGTTAATAAAAGAATCATTAGAAAATAACTTCCCACTAGCGCAAACTGTCTCGACAGTTGATCAGCTAGCCATGGCCGAGTTTATGATGTGTGGGGCCTATGCAAGACAGCTTAAAAAACTGTCTGCGGCCGCTAAACGTCTCAATGCAATACTGATTTCACTCACTGAAAAGTATCATATCAAAAACGTGCGTATCTGGGGACTTGAATCGAATATGCACATGATGCTTACGGCATCAAATACAAAAACACTTCAACAAATACACAAGACACTCACGACTCAAAAGCTTTACTTTCAACCCTTTAAAAAACCTGCTCATACGTTTTTGGTGCCCTATGGCGGGCTTGATGAAAAAAGGTTATCTAGCCTGTTCAAACAGTTATGCACGACCCTCGGTTGTTTAACTTAAATCTTGGTATATACTGTGTCTTACATGAGCCAATATGATACAATTAAGATAATAAATTAAGGAGGTCGAAAAAATGGGTATTTTACATGAATCCTTTACCTTATCTAATGGTATCAAATTGCCAAAAATTGGGTTAGGCACTTATCAACTCAAGCCTGGCGAGGAAACCTATTATGCTGTCCTTGAGGCGCTCAAGCTTGGTGTAAGACACATTGATTCGGCCATTATTTATCGCAATGAAGCAAGTGTCGGTGAAGCCATCCGTGATTCAGGCATTGCCCGGGAAGATATTTTCATTACATCTAAACTGCCACCGCATGTCAAAACACGTGCTGGCGCATTGCGCATGTTTGAAAAGACTTTAAAAAACCTCGGGGTTGAATATCTCGATTCATACATCATCAATGCACCAGGCCCCTTTCACGACCTAGACGGTGACTATGATGCTGGCAATGTCGAAGCTTATAAGACATTAGAAGAGCTGTACCGCGAAGAACGTGTCGCAGCCATTGGTGTCTCACAGTTTAAAATCAAAGATATTGAGAACATACTAACGCATTGTGAGATTGTACCGCATGTGCAACAAATCTCTTACTTCATTGGCCATCGTCAAGAAGCTCTGGTCGAGTATTGCCAACAGAAAAATATCCAGATTCAGGCCTTTTCACCACTCGCTAAAGGGTATCTTTTCAATCATCCCATTATTCAAGAAGTCGCCTTAAAACTCAATGTAACACCTGCCCAACTTGCCCTAAGGTTTATCATCGATGCCGGCATCGCCCCCATTCCAAAAGCCAGTCAACCAGCGCATCTACGTGAAAATACCTTGCTTGATTTTAAGATTGACCCATTGGATTATAAAAGACTTCAAGATATTGTCAACGACCCAAGACAGTATAATGATGACATTTAGTTCATGTTATGTATTCAAAAACCCGCCTCCACATGGCGGGTTTTTGTTAGTTTTGATTGACACATTGGTTCTAATCCGGTGTCTCATCCCGTTCAATCTGTTTTAAAGACTGATTCATGGCATTCGTTTCTTGCATGAGCTGTTGCCTTGCGATTACTAAAGCTAAGGCATAAATAATCGCGATCACCGTGAGCACCACTAAAAGCACGATGCTCCGCCGGAACAACCAAACCCCAAACAAGCGGCGAATCGTCAAGGTGGACAAGACCAAGAACAAATAGCCACCGATGATTCTGACCCAGCTGGGCCAGTTTTCTGCTTTAAAGAGTGAAATGGCCAAGCCAAGGTAAAAGGCGATGAGCGTGTTCCCTAACGTGATAAACGGATAAGGTATCGTGAGGTCAAGACGTCGCCTGACTGCGAGCGCAAATAAGGCAGATATAAACGAAACAATCACATAGCTAAAGGCGACGCGTGTGAGAAACGGTTTAACGTGTTTCATCTTCTTGTCCCCCTAACTGCATCAGTGCCTGACGAACACTTTTAGCATACACTCTTGAGATCATCGTCTTTTCCCCATTCATGAGCGTCGCTTCAACGCGACCACTTAATACAGGCCGAAACGATGTGATGCGTCTCAAGTTTACCAACATGGATTTGCCTGTTCGCACAAACCCACGCACTGTCCAAGCGTTTTCTAACTCATACAAACGATACGCCGTTTCATAAGTGTCTTGTTTAGTATTACAAAAGACCGTGTTGTCGACTGCTTCGCAGTAATAAATTGATGCGACTGGCAACACATAGTTGACCGTATCTTGCTTGACGAGAATTTTCTCTTCGAGTAACCCCAGAGTTTGTTTGAAACGGGTAAGATCGCCATCGTCTTCACGATAGCGAACCTCAATCTCAAGCTGCTCAACATTGGGGTCTTTAATATAGGTGACTTTCATCACATCACATCCCCGCAGGGTAGTTTATGAAGCTCGGTTAAAACGACGATGCCGGATAGCTTGTCGTAGTGGTTCAGTCAGTTCTCGTGCGGCTTGATGGGCTTCACGAAAGGCTTGTAACTCGGCATCAACCTCAAGGAATGCTTCAACCAAAGCACGCAATGATTCATCAGGTGCCTCACGCATCGCATCGACTAAAGCTTGTCTTTCGGTATGCAGTTGCTCGAACTTTGTCGCAAAGGGACGCGTCGTCTGCCAGGCTAAGCGGAGCGCTTCATCATCGGTAGCGCCAAGTGCTTCCGAAAAATCAGGATCGACGGTTTGGATTGCACGAATCATCCGTAACCGCGCTGGGGCAATCCCGAGTGCTTCC
>SKGI01000121.1 GCA_007117555.1 Candidatus Izemoplasma sp.
AGCTACGCATGAACAAGCGCAAGCACTGCTTAAAACCCCCAATTACTTTGGAACCATGCTCGTTTACATGGGTCGTGCACACGGTCTTGTGAGCTGCGCGATGCATTCAACTGGCGATACGGTCCGCCCTGCTTTGCAAATCATTAAAACAAAACCAGGCATCACCAAAACATTTGGCTATTTTTTGATGATTCGCGCGGATGAAAAGTATATCATGGCGGATTGTGCGATCAATCCAGATCCTACCGCGGAAGATTTAGCGGAGTTTGCGGTTGAATCAGCCAAAGCTGCGGCCATGTTTGGTCTTGAACCGAAAGTTGCGATGTTGTCATTTTCCACAAACGGCAGCGCTGATACACCCTCGACACAAAAAATGGCTCACGCCACACAACTCGCTAAAGCTAAAAATAGCGGCTTTGATATTGATGGTGAAATGCAGTTTGATGCGGCTTTTGTCGCAAGTGTTGGTGCGAGCAAGTTTAAAGGGAGTACGGTTGCAGGTCAGGCGAATACGTTTATTTTCCCCGATCTTAATGCAGGGAACATCGGTTATAAAATCACCCAAAGACTGGGAAATTTTGAAGCGGTTGGTCCTATTCTTGCGGGTTTAAATAAACCTGTGAATGATCTATCAAGAGGGTGCTCGGTTCTTGATGTATACAATACCGCAATTATCACAGCGGCTCAAAGTCTAGATGAGTAGCGTGCTGCTCTGAATGATTTTAAGCACCTAGAACACTTCGATCATTGATATGTTTTAGGAGTAAGTTTCAGATAACAAATAAATAAAGGCACACAATCCTTGAATCATCGATCAAAAGGATTCGGTGCCTTTTTAATTGAGAAATCTCTTAATAATATAAATAATCAGGATCAAATATCTATGTCGTGAAAAGGGATAGAGCTACATCCTTTTTAAAGTCTGATTCGTAAGCCTTCGTTTTTATCAAATCAAAAGGCGTAACATTTTCCGATCGTGTTTCCCTTAGGGGTAAACAAGCAAGAATAAAAACGAACACATTATTGGCTCGCTTTAAACTTGTCGGGTGTTTCATTTTCATGCTATAATGAGACCAACTCTTGCAAGAAGGACTCGATGGTATGAAAACATGTTGGATCATTTATAACCCGATGAGTGGTCGCAAAAAATTTGCGGCCCATTTGCCGTTGGTTGAAATGACCTTGAATGATCTCGGCTATGCGGTGACCATCAAACCAACCGAACGTCCTAGGCATGCCACTGAACTCGTTAAAGACGCGTGTTATAGCCAAGTGGATATGTTATTGATTTCAGGTGGCGATGGGACGGTGAATGAATGTGTGAATGGTTTAGCTGAAGCACAGCATCAACCGCGGATTGCCTATATTCCTTCTGGGACGGCATGTGACATTGCGAAAACACTCGGGATTCCTAAAAACATTCCGAAGGCGTTAGAGATTATCAAACAAAATCATGCAGTCGATATGGATATAGTTAAAGGTTCACATGGCTATTTTACGTATGTCAATGCGATTGGAAACTATGTGGATATTAGTTATGTGACCCGTTCGAAATGGAAACGTAAGTTTGGGTATTTTGCCTACTTGTTCACTGGCGTTAAACAGTTTTTTACGATTCCGATGATTAAGACTGAAATTGAACACGATTCAGGCGTTTCAAAAGGCTACTACTCGTTGATTATGTTTGTGAACTCTCGTCGTGTGGCAGGCTTTAACATCATCCGTCGCCCTGTTTTAGATGATGGTCAAATCGATATCGTACTGTATCGTTATGTTCCGCTCTTAAACAATCTCCTTTATGCGATTTCTTTCTTTTTCGGTCCGCCCAAGTTTCCTGGTATTACGCGCTTAAAAACCAGTCAAGCGCAAGTGTTTACTGAGCATCACCGTAAGTGGAACATCGACGGAGAAGCCGCAGATTCTGGCAACCAATCCTTACAAGTGATCCCGCGTCGCTTGCGCATTATCGTCCATCCAAAGCGGGCCAAGAAATACTTTAAAAATCAAGAAAGGGGGCCTATCGATGCGTGAGATTATTGTTGTAGAAGGGCACCATGACGCCGCAAGACTCAAACAAATTAACCCCCATTTTAATGTAATCGTCACCGAAGGCAGTGCCTTGCCTGAAGCGACGATTTTAATGTTAGAGAAGCTTTCTCAAGATCATAAGATTATTTTGATGCTCGATCCGGATTATCCGGGTGAAAGCATCCGGAAAATACTTGCGGATCGGCTCCCTTCAGCGCAACACGTCTTTGTCCGCAATGCGGATTGTATCGAGAAAAAGGGTCGTAAGGTGGGCATTGAACATGCCGCACTTGACGTACTTAAAACCGCCTTGAAAGCACATATTAAAACAAAGGCACCACAAAGTGGCCACTTGACCATGCCTGATTTAGTGGCGTTAGGGTTAAGCGGTTCAGCTGATGCAGCGATGCGCCGTGCGCATCTTTCTGAAGCGTTATCGATTGGCCATTGTAACGCAAAAACATTGCTCAAACGCTTGAACTGGCTAGGCCTAAATACGGCGCAAATCATGCAGGTGATGTCATGAAAAAATCAGGCATTGCCCACACGCAAGCGATGCTTAAACAGCATGCTTTGCGGGTGAAAAAGCACTATGGTCAAAACTTTTTACTCGATCAAAACATTCTCGATAAAATTGTAAAAACCGCAGCCATCACAAAAGAGAC
>SKGI01000021.1 GCA_007117555.1 Candidatus Izemoplasma sp.
GAGATGACTCTTGAAGAAACTATTTGATCTCGTTGAGGCTTTTTTCAAGCAAAACGATGATTCAGAGCCGATGATAGAAAATACGCACCATGCACTGAAACGTTTTGTGCAAACGATCGGTGCGAAAAGTGCTTATTATTATGTCCCCCAAGCTAACCATTCCGGACAAAAGCTGTTCTCGTATCCAAAAGTAGAACAATCGCCTTGCAGTGAGGCGACATTGGCGAAGTTATCTAACCAATCAAGTGTTTGTGATTGGCTAGATGGAGATGAACACTATTTTGGCTTTAAGGTACGAACTTTTGGATGCTTAGTTGTCGCTTTTACTTCACCAGTTCAAAGTGATATCGCCACCTATATACCGGTATTACTGCCGCTCTTTACCTTTTATTTTGATTATCAAAGTACTTACACTTTGAAAAGAACGCTCTTTAATGAGAATGCAATGTATAAGACCATTCTTGATAGCATTCCTGATTTAATTAGCTTTAAGACAGTCGATGGTGTCTATCAGTTCGTCAATCAAGCTGCCCGAAAACATTATAATCTCACATTGGCTGGCAAAACCATAGATGAAATATATTCTAAGGATGATGCCGAAATCGTCCGTCAGTTAGATGCTGAAGCACTTAAACACAATCACCCTGTCCGTCGTAATATAGAGGTGATGACGAAAGATGGCTATGTAAAAGTCGATAGCATTCGTGCACAAGTGCGTGATTTAGATGGGCAACTGCAAGGCATTGTCTCAATCTCAAGAGATCAGGAAGCCGTTGAAAAGCACGAGGCCGAATTGAATCGTTTTTATTCCTTTCAAAAAATGTTGGCCCAACTGGCTTCGCAGTTCATCAACGTAGCCCCAGCTGCTGAAGACGCTGCAGTCGATAAAGCACTTCGGATGACAGGGGAGTTCGTTGGCGTAGACCGCGTGTATGTATTTCTTTATGATTTTGCACACGACATGATTGAGTATCGTTATGAATGGTGCGCACCAAGTATATCGCCTGAAATAGATAACTTACGTTTTATGACTATCTCTGATTTTCAAACAGACTGGGTGGATCTTCATTTAAAAGATCAAGAAGTCATCATCGAAAATGTCGCCAATTTGCCCCATGACAGCAAACTGTATGAAACTTTGTCAATCCAAGATATCCAGTCTTTAATTACCTTGCCCTTATTCAATGACGATGAATGCCTTGGCTTTGTAGGGTTTGACGATGTTCGTTCAGTCCGAACTTGGCAAGAAGAAGAACGTCGACTTCTCAAGTTTCTTGCTCAAATCATTACCAACTTACTTGTTAGAAAACGGCAATCTGAAGCTTTAGTACAGTCAAAACAAGCCGCTGAGCGTGCCAACCAGGCGAAAAGCCTTTTTGTCGCAAGCATTAGCCACGACATTCGTACGCCGCTTGCGATCATGCAAAATGTCACAGAACTTTTAAAAATGCGCGAACAACCCGCCCATAACCTCGAGTATCTCGGCATTCTCAATGCAGCGCTTGAATCATTGGCAGGTCTTGTAAGCAATGTCATCGACTTATCTAAAATTGAAGCGGGCATGATAACGCTTGAACAATCGTCTTTCAACTTAGAACAATCCATGTTCAAATTGATCAAAATGCAAGAACAATCAGCGAGTGATAATGGCTTGTCACTTGATTTTGTTTATGACAACACTTTATCGAATCAAGTTATTTTTGATGAAAATCGTCTTGGACGCATCATCAATAACCTTCTCAGTAATGCCATTAAGTTCACCCCTAAAGGCACGGTCATTTTGCGTGTCACACGCTTAAGTGAAGAAGATGGCCATGCGCAAGTACAGTTTGCTGTTGATGACCACGCTCGAGCCATTACCGAAGCAGAAAAGTCCATGATTGCTGACCGGTTTTACCGCGGTAAAGAAGATGTCGGGATTGAAGGGACAGGTCTTGGTCTCTCAATTGTCGTTGAGATGTTGAAATTATTCGATACGGCGCTAGAAATTGAGCGTCATAATGATCAAGGGAATCGATTTAGTTTTAAACTAACTATGCCATTAAGCGATCAGCCTAATCCCGCTAGCCATCAACCCTATCGTAATCATTTCGCCATCGCACTCGGCAAACCCAATGCTGAGATGCGTCGCGTTCAACATGCCTGGGAAACACTTGGTTTCACCTTTATTGAAGACATTAACCCTATCAAGCAACCGCTTGCTTTATGTCTAATTTCTGAACCTCTCACAAAAAAAGAGACCGCACTTCTTAATACGTGTCAAGCACGCTTCATTCATCAGGTTGTATCGAGTCATGCCTTTGATGACGCTAAGATTTACAGTGATTTTCAAACCACTGCGCTGGTCACGCCACACTTTCTTTATGAGATGTTTGCGAAAGTCACTTCTGAAGAACCAACTATCAATGGACTTCAACCAGGACCTAAAGATAAGAAGGTATTGTATGTTGAAGACAACCCCCTTAGCCGCCAAACAATGCAAGAAATCCTCGAAAACCGTGGCTATACTGTTCAGACAGCCACCCATGCTGAGGCGGCCTTTGCCTTACTTGAACAGACGACATTTGACACCATATTAATGGATGTTCAATTACCCGGTATGGATGGCTTTGAAGCGCTAAAACAGATTCGAGCACGCGGTGGTGCTTATGAAACGATGCCCATATTCATGTTAACGGCGCATGCACTACAAGAAGATATCGATCGTTTTCAAGAGGGGGGGGCAACCGATGTTTTAACTAAGCCTTTTGGCATTCAGCACTTAATCAACACCATAGAAGGTAGGCCCATCCCACACTTACGGCACAAAACGTCGCTTGCAATCCCAAAAAATATCCCTATCTTTGACGAGTCTGCTTTTTATGCACAGTATAAAGACTTAATGGAAACGGGTCTTTTGATCATCGAAACATACCTTGAACATGCGCCCCGTGATATCGCCAACATCATCCATGCTTTTGAACAACGCGATTTCCCTCAAGTAGCCTATTTTGCCCACTACTTTAAAAGTTCTTGTGCTTATACTGGGGCAGCCCGTATGGCGTTTTTATGTAAGCTGATTGATGACGCGGCAAAAGAAAAAAAAGTCAGTCTAATTCAATCGACTTTATCATCACTTAAGGATGTCTATGAGAGCACAAAAAAAATATTAACTGATTTTTTAGCCTTGCAAAAGCGCTAACCACGATTAACAGTATTATTTCTTATATAAATAGTGTATAGTATAGATAATGATTATGCCATGATTAGGGGGACGCTATGAAACATAACATTTTAATCATTGAAGATAACCCACTCGTCTGTGAAGCGATTTCAGCCGCACTGATGCGTGAAGGTTATGCAGTTACCATCAACCAAACTGGCACAGCCGTTATGGATGACATTCAACAACACAAGATTCATCTTGTGCTGTTAGATTTGATGTTACCGACGCGTGCAGGTGAAGAAGTTCTAAAAGAGATTCGTCAAGGCCGAAACATTCCGGTGATTATTATTTCCTCTAAAGACAGCGATGTTGAGAAAGCAGTACATCTTGGACTTGGTGCAGATGACTATATCACAAAACCCGTATCAAATGTCGAGTTGATTGCGCGCATCAAAGCGGTTCTTAGACGGATGCATGTTTCAGCAGACCTAGAGCAAGGCCTTTTTACCATCCAGGATTTAAGTATTAATTTTAAGACACGTGAAGTATACCGCAACAAGGAGTTTATCGCACTCACAAACAAAGAGTTTGAAATATTCAAACTCTTGATTGAACATGCCAATGCCATTTTATCGAAAGATCAAATTTATCGTGCTGTTTGGCATGATGACTTTTTCTCTGATGAAAACATCATCAACGTTCACATCCGAAGGCTGCGAGAAAAGATTGAACACAACCCTTCTAAACCAACGATTGTATTGACTGTACGTGGTGCTGGCTATCGCTTGGGGCAACGCACTTGAGCGATGTAAGCAAACGTTCACCGTTTCGTAATCTGATTGTAAGGTTTTTGTGTTATGATGTTTGCGTGTTTCACAACACACTATCCCCTTCCCCTGAACAAAGAAAAGACAACAATTGTCCCGGTTGTTGTCTTTTCTTTGTTTTTTATAGTCAATTACTTTGTTTTTAAATATTTCATAAATGATTGAGGTGGTTTGTGAAAGTGCCCTGCAAGTAGACCAACCAGTAAACCACGGTCAGCACTGGCGCCACCTATAGCTGTATTTAATGCTAAAGCTTCTTCAAAACTATTTGTATGATAAACAATATGAACAATGAGTGGCAGTGCGTGGTCGATATGGCAAGCCGTATTGACATAATCTTGAATGAAGACATCGGTCTCCTTTGTATTGATGGCAGCTTTAAAGCGTTCTGCAACATAACCTTCTAATTGTGAAAGACTCTCTTCTAGGACTGTTTGCTTATGAGCCGTCACCTCAGATGCAAGAATCACATCAAGCCAACGATAGGCTTTATCATAAATCGTTCGCGTTGTAAGTAATTGTGCTAAGCGCCATGCGCAGTCACGACTAAGACCTATCGCTTTGCATGCAATATACGGTGCGAAACCAACGAGTTGATCATCATCATGTTTTAAAGATAATGGTATTTTTTGTGTCGCCGCTAGCATTTCGAGCACGAGCTTTCGACCGTATGATTCCACATAGCCTCGATAATGTCCGCCAGGACGGAATGCATCAAGCAACAACTGACGGTAATCGTCTTGCGTGAACGCTTTATTATGTGTTAAAGCATCATACAGCCACTGTGCAATCTCGCCTTGTACCGAGACATCGCCGGGCAACGCATCTGGATAAACAAAGTAAGCATTTTTAGCACGCTCATAAAGTTCTTTATTTGGTGCTTGAAACAATAAATCGTTATGGTGCGCGCGTTGCTTAAGCAGTGGTCGATCATAAATCCAGTGGTAACCAAGGCTTGCAGCACTACCAAGCAGGGCGTGTTCTAGATAATTCATAATCATCCTCCTCATTTTGTATGTGGTATACTAAAATTATACGTCTAAACGACCTAACAAGCTAGCTATTCGCCTTAAAAAAGAACCGTAAAGTAAGCCTTGCACATGGTGGATAGTTCGGATACAATAAGCTTAAGCCACACCTATTTAAAGGAAAACGCGCATGCATAAAAAAGACAAAAAATATGAGACGTATCTTCGCATTCTCATCGAAGAGCTTCAATCTGCCTCCGGGTGCACTGAACCCGGGGCGTTAGCGTTCGCGGCAGCGAAGGCACGTTCACTTTTGAACACTGTCCCAGATACGATTCATATCAAGGTCAGTGGCAACGTGATGAAAAACGTAAAAAGCGTGCTAGTCCCCAACACCGGTGGCCTCAAAGGCATACGCGCTGCAGTGGTAGCGGGTGTTTTATTTGGGAAGCATGAACTAGAACTTGAAGTCATTGCGAACATGCCCGTAAACGCTAAAGACCTGATTACGTCTTATTTAAAAGACCATATTGTTTCCGTAGATGTTAGCCCTTCTCCTTATGTACTCGATATTGATATCACCCTAAAAAAGGGCGCTCATAAAGCGCAAATTCGCATTATTAATCATCACACAAATATTGTCTTTATGGCCTTAGATGAGCAAGTTTTTCTTGCTAAAGACTATGTTGCCGATCAAGCTGTCGAAGATGACTTGAAGAAAACCTTGACGGTTGAAGACATTGTCGATTTTGCGGATCATGTCGAAATCTCAGCCATTCAAACATGTCTCGATCGACAAATTAAAAACAATATGGCGATTGCGGAAGAAGGCTTGGCTCGTGACTATGGTGCAAATGTTGGATCTGTACTATTAAAGACTTATGGCAGTCATGTGGCCAATCAAGCTAAAGCTTATGCAGCAGCGGCTAGTGATGCTCGTATGAGTGGATCAAAACTACCGGTTACGATTGTCGCTGGAAGCGGCAATCAAGGCTTAACTGCCTCAATCCCAATTATTGTTTATGCAAGACATCATGGTGTCGATCAAGAACGGCTTTACCGTGCACTCGTCGTCAGTAACCTTGTATCGATTCATCAAAAACGCGATATCGGCAGTCTATCTGCTTATTGTGGCGTGGTCTTTGCGGGCGCAGGCAGTGGCGCGGGGATTACCTATTTACTAGGCGGTGACTATAACGCCATTGCCCATACGATTGTCAATGCACTCGCAATATTATCTGGTATGATTTGCGATGGGGCTAAACCTTCTTGCGCCGCTAAAATAGCGATGGCTGTTGAGGCGGGCGTTCTCGGTCATCATATGTATGAAAACGGTCAAGAGTTTTTAGGGGGAGACGGGATCATTGCTAAAGGCATCGAAGCGACCTTAGCCAATGTTACCCGCCTTGCCCGCGAAGGCATGCGTATCACCGACGAAGAAATTATGCGTATTATGCGTGAAACGGCATCGTCAGAAGAAACGTAATAAGCAAAGTAAGCATCACCTAATTGCGTGAAAATGCATTTGACCTCTTGCAAACTGTCCACCTTATGGTAAAATAGGTGAGTGTCAAACTGCATCCTTTTTGTTCCGGTAGCTCAGCTGGATAGAGCGACAGCCTCCGAAGCTGTAGGTCGATGGTTCGAGTCCATTCCGGAACGCCAAGTTATTCCCGTACATCGTACGTTCTCATATCGACGGAGCCGCTTGCTCCGTTTTTTATTTTTTAAGTGCTTACTTGGCAGGTGCTAAACAAAAAAGGACGGCGTCGTCCTTTTCTGGTTTATCCTCTAATGTAACTGACTATCCCGTTTCTCGGCAAATCGCTTGCCAATTGTGAAGGCGTGTTCAACAGCTCGCTTAGATACAAATTCAGGGCGATCGCGCATGGTATGATACACACTTGAACGATTCGTATTGCTCCAAACCATCCCAAATAAAGTAGTTGCTGAGACACCTATTTTTGCCAATTCAGCTGCATCTGTGCCTCCTGTCAAAAAAGCAATGGGTTTCAGCTCTGTGCGAATATCTTCTTCAGAGGCTAACGCTTTTAACGTTTTAGCTAATGTTTGATCGAGTTTTACCGTTCCATTTATATCGCTTGTCAACCAAAAAAGCGCTTTTTCATCATAGAGACACTCAAAGTTAATCAACGCAGTTGGATGACTGTTTAAAGCTTGACGGTGTTTTCGTGCAAAAGCACGTGCGCCACGCAAACCTTCTTCCTCAGCATCAAAACTGACAATCATAATGCGTGTATGTTCTAGACGGTGTTGAGCAAAGTGTTCACCTAGAGCCATGGCTACATACGTTGAGGCAAGATTATCACCTGCACCTGGTGTGGCTTTTGACCCGGCAAAAAACCACATTTGTGCCACCCATAACCCACCAACAGAAAATATGACGCCTAATAGATGATACCCAATATCAGGACGGAACGCACTCCAAATCGAGCCAATAAGCAGTAGTAAAACAAGCGCAATCGAGCCATTGACACGAAGTGGATAAAGTGATGGTTGGTGGGCTAAAAAGTTGAAAACACGCGCACTATCATGATGGCCGCTAAAAATGATCGTTTCTTTGACCGTCTTTGATGGTTCAATTGTGGCGACGACATTTTCCGCTTCACGGCGTGGATAAAAGCGATCTAATAACGGAACGTATAAAACAAACTGAAAAACTAAAACAAGTAGACTCATCGTCATCAAGCCTACAGCTAACCAAGGTTCACGAAACCAAAAAGCGATGGTGCCAAGAATGTAGGCGATGACTAAAAGTCTAATCCAACCTAAAAAAGCACCATAGCGCACCTGAAAGGGTTCGCGAACAACATGATCGGCATACATTTTCATTTCCGCTTCCAATCGTTTAGCTGTTTCAAGACATGCATGTGTGCCAGCACGCCTCGGACCGATCTCACTAATCAGTGTTTTCATTTGTGCAAATATTTGTTGGCGCACACGACGTGCTAAAGTTTGTTTTGCCATCTTTTCGCCTCATTCATTATTTTTTTGGAGCGGGTTATTAATATGGTATTATTGTATCATGAGTCATGATTCACAACAATCTTGAATTGGCTAGATTTATTGTTGTTTTAGGAGGACACCCGTATGAATGCCGTGAAACAGCCTATAAAGTTCGTGCACAAACTTTGCGATTGGTATCGCGCTAACCGGCGTGACTTGCCATTTCGTGAAAACCCTGATCCTTATCGAATTCTCGTCAGCGAACTCATGCTGCAACAAACTCAAATGGATACTGTCATTCCTTATTATATGCGTTTCATTGAGCAGTTTCCTAATGTGGCAAGTCTTGCGGCCGCCTCACCTGAGTCTGTCTTAAAAGCTTGGGAGGGACTTGGCTATTACCGCAGGGCGCGCTATTTACACCAAACTGCTCAAACTATTATGCATAAACATAACGGGGTGTTCCCCAAAACAGTTTCAGCCTTGAAGCAATTGCCTGGCATCGGCAACTATACGGCCGGTGCCATCGCATCCATTGCCTTCAACTTGCCCGTTCCAGCGGTTGATGGGAATGTGATTCGCGTCATGAGCCGTGTGCTTGCGGAAGATTGTGATTTTAGCCAACGAAAAAATGTCCAGCAGCTTGAAGTCCTCCTTGAACAACTCATTCAGCATGATAGACCGTCTGACTTTACACAAGCATTGATGGAACTGGGTGCGCTTGTTTGTCAAAAGAAACCACGTTGTGAGCGCTGCCCAGTCAACGCGCATTGTCTCGCTTATGCAAACAATGAAATGATGCGCTATCCGCATATGCCTGCAAAAGCTCAAAAAACAAAGTTATCCTATTATGTGTTTTTAATTGGCAACTCTGAACAAGGCTATGTGTTTCAAAAACGCCCTGAAGATGGACTCCTTGCAGGGTTGCTTCAGCTACCACAATATGCCGGTCCATTTCAAACCGCCTGCAAGCTACTAGAAGAAGACCTTGGCATCTCGATTGTCAAGACTGAATCGCTATTTTTAGTGCACCACGTGTTCACCCATATCATTTGGGACATGCAAGTCATCCACACAATCATTACTGATGATGCTTCATTAACATTGCACACACTGGATAACTTACCTGGTACGCTCAGCAAAGCACATCGAAAAATCCTCGAACGATTAGAAAAGTAAAGCAGCCCCTTCCCGTGTATGATGAAGTAAACTATCGAAACGGGTGATGATATGTATCTAATCAAAGAAATGCCCTTTAAAGAACGACCACGTGAACGGTTTTTGCATTATGGTAAAGAAGCACTCGCCACTCATGAGCTCATTGCAATCATCTTGCGTACCGGTACAAAAGAATGCTCTGTGTTAGAACTCTCTAAGAACATCTATTACAAGTATGCGTCCATTAAAGCCATTAATCAGTCCACTGTATCAGAACTAACACAGCTTAAGGGCATGGGAAAAACCAAAGCCATTCAATTGCTTGCGGCGCTTGAACTTGGTAAACGTCTTTATGAAGAAACATTTCCTGTTCAAAAAGCGATGAATCGACCGCAACACGTCTTTGACTACATGAAAACTGATCTTGAAATGCTCACACAAGAAATGTTTTACGCGCTTTATCTTGATGTAAAATCACATTTAATCAAAAAACAACTATTATTTGTGGGTTCCCTTAGTTCAGCCATCGTACACCCACGAGAAGTATTCAAGCATGCAGTGACACTCAGTGCTTCGAGTATTATCATAGTCCATAACCATCCTTCGGGGCACCCAGAACCGTCGCAAAGCGATATCAAAATCACAAAAATCATGGCTGAAAACGGTCGTTTAATGGATATTCCCGTCATTGATCACATCATCGTAGGTAAAGGACGTTACTACTCTTTCCGCGAACACAAGCGACTCTCATAATCACTTTTGGAAAAACCGTGCAATTACAAGCATTCATGATTGACAAATAGCGTGAGTTTTGGTATTATTGTAACGCTGCACGCAGCACACCGCACAGAAAAGGTTTAAGCATGGTGCCTAGCATCATCACCTACGATGGCGAGTCTTACAAGATGAGGAGGTGCTTTTATGTACGCAATCATAGAAACAGGTGGCAAACAATATCGCGTCAGCGAAGGCTCGGAGATTTATGTCGAGAAGCTGGATCTTGCAGAAGGTGAAACCGTGACGCTTGATAAAGTGCTTATGGTTGGTGGCGACACTTTAACCGTCGGCAATCCACTCGTTGAAGGCGCAACAGTTGAAGCCA
>SKGI01000075.1 GCA_007117555.1 Candidatus Izemoplasma sp.
AAACTACTGCCTACATACATAAAAAAAGTAAGTCCTAAACTTTCTCCCACGCTGAACACCGTCCCAGTATGTGATCAGGTCAAAAAGTAACACATAAAATTATCGATTCTTTATTTGAATAGTATTATAAATTAATTTCAGGACGTTGTAAAGGAAAACAAGAAATAAAGGGTATTGAGTATTAAAGACCTATTTAAAGCAAAAAAATGATATAATTGTTTCACACAACGATTGTAAAGAGTTTTTTATATGAGTACACTTACTTTAAATGTTGAACAACTATATTATTCATTGATGTCAGGCGCTAAAGAAGTGATTCGCCAAGCCAAACATCTCAACAAAATCAATGTATTTCCCGTGCCTGATGGCGATACAGGCACCAACTTAGCTTCCATGATGCGCAGTCTTTTACAACGCTCTAAACTCGAACAAAATTTGACTGATACACTCGCTTCAGTATCGGATGCAGCCCTTGTTGGTGCGCGCGGAAATTCAGGTATTATTTTCGCGCAATACATCAATGGACTCATCGCCAGTTTAGAAAAATCAGATACTTTAACACTCGACCGCTTTGCGCTAGGCTTACAAGAAGCGGTGCCTTATGCGAAAGAGGCCGTTTCTGTACCAGTAGAAGGTACGATGCTGACAGTGATGGATGTTTTTGCGACGTCTTTTTCAGAAGCACTGACCCCAAAAACTTCCTTTGTCGATGCCTTTGAAACGAGTATGGCAAAAGTATATACTGCTTTAGCGCATACAACAGAACAACTTGACGTCCTTAAAAAAGCCGGGGTCGTCGATGCGGGTGCTAAAGGCTTTGTTCATTTTTTAGAAGGGTTTCTTAACTATTTGAAAACCGGTACTTTTGAATCTGACGCGATTGAAGAAGTTGTTACAACATTAAGTCATCTTGATCACGCCGACGAGTATGACCCAGCCTATCGATACTGCACCGAAGCGTTGCTTTCAGGTGCAGAACTAGACCGTGAACAAGTTCGCAACGCCGTCAGAGATTTTGGCGATTCACTTGTCGTCGCTGGCAACACGCGAAAGATGCGGTTACACATCCATACCAATCAACCCCAAGATGTCTTTTTTGCCCTACGTAATTATGGTGATCTACTCGAACAAAAAGTCGATGATATGCAACGACAATATGAAGTGGCGCATGCTCGTAAGTATGATATAGCACTTGTCACAGATAGTGTGGCCGATTTACCTAAGTCGCTTGTCGATCAGTACCAAGTCCATGTTGTACCAATCCATCTCATGATTGAAAACTCCGAATACTATGACAAACTGACTATTGACTCTGAACAGTTTTATGCCTTTATGGATGAACTGCTCGTTTATCCTAAAAGTGCGCAACCAAATGTGAAGACGATTGAGAACTTGTTCACCTTCTTGAGCACCTATTATAAAGAAATTGTCGTGCTTACCATATCTGATAAGATGAGTGGGACCTATGACGCTTTTGCCCAAGCTGCTAAAAACGTAAAGGAAGATTCTGTGCCCATCCGTCTTGTTGATACAAAACAAAACTCTGGGGCTGAAGGTTTACTCGTCATGCGGGCAGCGGAAATGATTGCGGCAGGCGCCGATGCGAAGACCATTGAAGACACGCTCCTCACTTTACGCCAGCAAACTAAAATTCTCGTATCTGTAAAAACGCTTAAATATATGGTTCGTTCAGGACGCCTCTCTAAAGTCACCGGCTTAGTGGCGAAAATTCTCAACTTGAAACCAGTCGTTTCGATCGATGCTGAAGGGGAAGGGATTATTTTAGAAAAAGGACTGAGCCTTCGTTCAAGCACGAAGAAAATTATTAAGCATGTTAAAGCCGTGATGGAAGATGTTGGCATTGAGCGGTATGCCATTGTGCATGCGAACGCTAAAGACCGACTTGAACAATACCAAAAAGCACTTGAAGAAGTCACAGGGATGCCGCCCATTTACACCACCGATATTTCAACTGTAGTGGCCATGAACGCAGGAATTGGTAGTATTGCGGTTGCTTATATTGCTAAAGATCGTACTTAGTGTTTACTACTTCATCAGTGCATGACTATTATACAAAGTCGCAAAAAAACAGCCTTCTGGCTGTTTTTTTATGGTTAATGTTCGCCTTGAGCAAACACAGCGTTATATTGACGAAACACTTTCACAAAAGTCGTACATTTTGCCAATTGCTTTAATGTGGGGGCCCCAACATACGTACACGTCGATCGTAAGCCCCCTAATAAATCTTTCACAGTGGCCTCGACAGGACCGCGATAAGGGACAGAAACCGTGCGCCCTTCTGAACTCCGATAGTCGGCGACTTCGCCTTTATGTTTTAGCATCGCTGTATCAGAACTCATGCCATAAAACTCGACAGTTTGTTGCGCTTCAAGTAACGGCTCTTTCGTTTTTGGATCTCGTTTTAAGGTATCATACCAGTGCGTCACCACATGGCCCCCACCTTCATCATGACCGGCTAACAACCCTCCAAGCATCACAAAATCAGCCCCTGCACCAAATGCCTTAGCCACATCCCCAGGACACGTGCAGCCACCATCACTGATAATGTGCGCGCCAAGACCATGCGCCGCATCGGCACATTCGATAACGGCACTCAGTTGTGGATAACCTACACCTGTTTGAATGCGCGTCGTACAAACACTGCCTGGTCCAATCCCCACTTTAACAATATCAGCTCCACGTAAAATTAACTCCTGTGTCATATCCGCCGTGACAACGTTACCGGCGATTAAAGTGTGTTTTGGGAAACGTTGGCGCATCCGAGCCACAAAATCACCAAAAGCTTCGGCATAGCCATTGGCTACATCAATACAAATAAACCGAATTGAGGGAAACTGTTCGACAAGTTGTGTCGTTCGTTTAAAGTCTTCATCACTTGTCCCCGTACTAATCGCAACATAATTTGGATCGAGTTTTTCCATCTGCTCAACTAAAGAAGCTGTGGTAGTCGTTTTGACTAAACACGTAAATAAAGACGCTTTTTGTAGTGCTTGGGCCATAGGCAGTGTCCCAACACCATCCATATTTGCGGCCATGATTGGAATGCCTTGCCATGTTTCACCACTATGACGAAACGTATACGATCTCGTCAAATCAACTTCGCGTCTTGAAGCGAGTGTTGAGCGTTTAGGTCTAATCAAAACATCACTAAAGTCAAGTTTATCATCAAATTCCATGCGCACGAGAATCACCCCTAAAAAATTCAATGTATCTCCATGGACAGTATACCGTAAAACGACGAACCTTGAACATCAAATTACATAAGTTTACAATTAGTATTGTGTTACACACAGTACTGTGTTATATTGAAATTGGAGGTGGTTGTTTGAATACACAGTTTAAGCGCGGCATTATCGAGCTGTGTGTGTTATCGGTGCTTGCAGATGAAGACTTATATGGATACGCCGTGATTCAGCGTTTAGCTGAACATATTGATGTCAAAGATAACACCATCTATCCTATTTTGCGTCGTCTATCTAAAGAAGGCTATTTTGAAACAGTCATTCGTGAATCGAGTGAAGGAGCCGCGAGAAAATATTACCAGATGACAAAAAAAGGCTTTGCATATTACGTGTCCCTTCGCGACCGATGGGATGCATTCATTGGTGGCGTCTATGCCATCATCACTCAGAAAGGAGAGAAAGATGGAACACTATTTAAACGCCTTGCGCGACGCTTTGAAGAAGCAGAAGATGGCGACACTTGAGATTGAGGATATTGTCGCCGATCACCGCGAGATGATTGAAGAAGCCATAGCGAATGGCTTACAGCCTGAAGCGATCGAAAGTATGTTCGGTCAAGTTGATACCTTAGCGGCATCACTTGCAAGTGAGAGTCAATCGGCTGAGTCTGCCAAAAAAGCCGATTCTAAAAAGAAACAAAGTACACAATATGCGAAAACATTTTCACCGAAAGGCCCCTATCATGTTCAAATCAAACTCACCATTGATGACTTAACTGTAGTGAAGTCAAAGGATGCAGCGATTCATCTAACAGCCGATAGCGATTGGCGAGAAAAAGATTATTTAATCTCCTTTGAAAAGGACACACTAACGCTATCTGCCCCTAAAGCTAGCCCTAGTTTTTTACGTTTTTTTACAGGTGGCACATCGAAAGCGATGCACTTCACATTGGCCTTACCTGAAACACCGGTTTGTGCATCTTTCACGGCTGAAACAATCAGTAGCGATATCGGTTTACTAAAAACAACTGCTGAAACCTTAAAACTGAAAACGATTAGTGGCGATATAATCAGTCGAGACTGTACAGCAAACGCACTGGCCTTCAATACAGTGAGTGGTACAATTGAAAGCACACACCTTGAAGCTGAATCCGCGAGCATCTCACTCATAAGCGGTGATAGCCATCTCAGTCAGCTTAACCTTGGCAATACACTCTCAATCGAAACGGTGAGTGGTGACTTAAAAGTTCAGGGCGGTGCGACAAAAACACTTCTTGTAAGAACAGTCAGTGGTGATTTTTCCGCAACGGATTTCTATCCTGAAAAAGTATCACTCCGGAGTGTTAGCGGCGATGTATCTTTAAAAAACAGTCGAAAATCGGACATTGAGATTGTCGCAAAAAAAACAGTATCAGGCGCGATAAAAATCGCACCGTAACCTCTCATGACAAACTAAACCGGCTCAAATTGAGGCGGTTTTATCGTTATGTTCTAAACATTGATCATCTTTTTAGCTGAATTACACGTTCAAAGGTTTTCGATTTGGTCAAAATATGGTATGATTTTATCATGAACTCATCGCTAAAACCTGAATAAAAGGAGCCTAATTATGGACAACGAAAAAACACATGATGACTTAAAAGATCGCTTTCCTCATCATCCAGGTGAAGCGGCTTATTTCTCACCGACATTTCATCAAGACTATCCAGAAGCTTGGCACGCTTATCATCAGCCCCTTCGCCCTTCATTACAAGTGCGCATCATTTTTAACGAAGCGTTAAAAAGGGTCTCACAAGCCGATTTTGTAGAAGAGGATGACACGGTAGAGCGCACAAAAATTGAACGCCGCGAAGCAGAACTATTAGAGGCATTATTTTTCCATGCTTTAGGTGAAGTCGGCCGGATCAGTGCCGCTAAAGCGATGAAGCGCTACGATAAACTATTTAAAACGTTTGCTTATCAAGCGGATTATCCCGCGCAACTTGAACAAGCTAAGCAGACTTTAGCACGTTTAATTGCCGAAATTGCCACAGATGATCCTCGAAAGTCGCTTGTGAAAAAAACCGTTAAAGCTTTTCAAGCTGAGTTTTCAGAATTGCTTGACCCGGTTGCGGAAGCGATTGAAACCCTTGGTGAAGCCATCTCTGAACAGAAGAAGTTGCCCGCATTGACGCGTATCCGAGTCATGAACTTATTAGCTCGAAGTGTCACGATTGAACCCGAGTTGATTGGTTTTGTTGAAGAAGATTTAAAAAAATCATTTGAACACTTTCAAAAAGCGGCGCTGTCAATAGACTGGGATACTGTTAACCATGATAAAGCACAACACAATATAGAATCAACCATCGTACCGCTTATGAAAGGTTATGCTGCATCACTGACAAAACCTAAACAACCTTTTCACACGAATCCGATCCAAGCCGACTACTATTTCATGCAAATGGCCATCGTTGCGTGCGTGCTTGACACACCGCTTGATTGGGTCGAAATCGATTCAAAAGTACTACGCCATGACGATTTATATCGCAACCACATTGAGGCACTTTTAAGGTACGGAATTGCGCGACCCCTTGATCAAGAGAACTTACCCGAAAGTCAATACAATTATTTAAGTGATCGCGGCTATCATCGTTTCCCTGCCGTGCACGCCAGCCGGTTTAATCAAACTCTTGAAAAAGTTGCCGAGCTATTAGTCCGTGATATTCATGGTCTCCGTGAATAAATTATCACATGTGGGGCATCCAAACCATGTCTGAACATCGCGCCGTTGAACGCACAACTGATCCGCTTACACAAACCGCTTTAGTTAAAGCGCTTCAGCATCTCGGTTTAAAAGCTGGCGATACCGTACTCGTTCATGCATCATTATCTTCTCTTGGTTGGGTCATCGGTCAAGAAATGGCCGTCATCAATGCTTTACTCGATGTGCTTGGTGCGCACGGCACACTTATGATGCCGGCGCATACAGCGGGAAATTCTGAACCTTCTAATTGGGAAAACCCACCCATTCCTAAAACATGGTGGCCACTTGTAAGAGAACACGCGCCAGCTTTTGACCCTTTAACTTCACCAACGCGTGGGATGGGTCGCATAGCTGAACTGTTTCGTACGTATCCAAACGTCCACCGCTCAAGCCACCCAGAAGTGTCATTTGCAGCACACGGTCCAAACGCACAAGCACTCATCCTAGATCACGCACACAGCCCTATGTTTGGAGAATCTTCTCCACTTGGTGCCCTAACACGTCTGCAAGGCAAAGTGTTGTTATTAGGGGTGGGTTATGATGTGTGTACGCTCTTACACCTTTCTGAAGTGCTGGCACAAGTTCGACCGATGAAACGTTATGGTCACGCGATTCAAGTGCGTGGTAAACGCGCTTGGGCCACGGTAAGAGACTACGATTATGATGATGCGCCTTTCGAAGAAATTGGAAAAGCATTCGAAGTTGATAACTCAGTCAACATAAGCACAGTTGGTTTAGCAACATGTCGGCTCATTGATGCAAAACCTTTAGTCGATTTTGGAACACGTTGGTTGCAGAAACATCTGAATCGTCCTTAAAGCTTAAAGCTTATTAAAACAACCGGCTGCATGGCCGGTTGTTTACATCTTTATTACTTATGACAAATTTGCTAAGTGACTAGTCTTGATATGGAAACTCTGGATCGCGTTCACCATGAATACGTCGGCCTGTTTCTTTTGTCGCAAACCATGCAAGGGTCATCTCTTCGCCAAAGCGGGTTCGAATGCCAGAACTTTCCGTGAAAGCAAGTTCAATTAGTTCAAGATTAAGCAGCCGACCATCGACCCAAACAAAAGCTAAGTAACGCCCATACGTTCCTAAACGCGTCGTAGAAGGGTCCCACTCAAGCACGATGGTTTCAGCTTCATTCAAGCGATCGCAAACATAACGAGACGCTGCAGCGCCCCACGGTTCAGCATTTCGACCGACTTCAGGTGTATCGATGCCTAAAAATCTGACCGAATAGTGTGTTAGTCCACCATCTTCTGTAAACCGTGCTGTATCACCATCGATACAGCGATACAGTTCAACAGCGCCAAGGCCGTCATCAACAAATGATTTTCCTTCGTACTCAAGATCAAATACAATGGCATCCGTAAACGGCGTTAAAAGTTCAACTGGTTTTTGACTTGTTTCAACGTCACAACCCATAAACGCAAAAATCATAACTAGAAATAGAACGACCATGATTGTGCGCGGTATTTTCATTTAAATCTTCCTTTCAATCATGCAAATCAACTTTCTAAACAGTGCCATTATAACATAGTCATTTAATTAAATCCTTTTAGACTATCAACAAGTTTTAAATCTTTAATGAAAGTTTTGGTGATAAGCAATGAAAAAAGTCATGCTCTTACTCTTAGGAAGTCTATTCATTTTTACCTTATTTGCCTGTCGGGATGAAGTTGAGTCACCATCTAATGATAACGGCGATAATCACTACGATGACACACCGATAGCCTTAGCTGATCCGTCCCTTGAATCTGCCATTCGTGAAACACTTGGACACTTTGATGGCCCGTTGACACATCAAGAAGCTAGTCAACTTGAACGGCTTGATGCACGGGGGTTAGACATCGTATCTTTGCAAGGCATTGAAATTTTTAGTCAACTGAAACACCTTGATTTACGTGATAATCAGATTGGTGATTTAAGTCCTCTCGCAAGTCTTGTAAATATGCAGACACTCGATGTATCGCGCAACCCGCTTACGCATGACGATCTGGATATGTTACGTGGTATGACGGCTCTTGAACACTTAAATGTTCGCGATACAGGAATTACCCGTTTAGATGTGCTTACGTGGATGCCTGAACTGACGTACTTGAACATCCACTCAAATAGGCGGATTGAAAGTTTAGCACCGATCGCCCATCTTCACGCCCTTGAAACACTGATTGCAAGACATGTCCCTGTAGCGGATGACATTATCTATTTACAAGAGCTAACCAACCTTATCCGCTTAAATTTGCGCAATACATTCATTCAAGATGTCAGTGTTTTAGCGAACCTCATGGCGCAAGGCGCCTTACAAGATGACCCTTTAAGAGAACGGTATGCCGATGTTGATTTGCGTGATAATCCGATTCCTTGGGCGCGTACAGATACGGATGCTGGCTACAATTTATTAAGTCCTTATTGGGAAAATATCCGTGATTCTGAACCGACTTTACTACCATCATTGCCTGCACGTGAACACCCAATTTATATTAACGAATTCGTGTCTTCTAACGGTGAAGGTCTTCAAGATGAAGACGATTCAACTGAAGACTGGATTGAACTTTATAACCCAAACAGTACCCCATACAGTTTAGAAGGCCATTTTTTAAGCGATGATTCAGATAATCAAACAAGATGGGCCTTTCCAGCCCATGTAACCATTCCTGCGCGGGGCTACTTAATTGTGTTTGCATCAGGTAAAGATCGCACTGAACCAAATCAACCTTTACATACAAACTTTCGCATCGATGCATTTGGAGAAGCCCTTACGCTCACAGCACCTGATGGCACGACACGCATCGACCATGTGCCCGCTATTTTAGTGCCACGAAATATGAGTTTTGGCCGGCAACCAGATGGAGGGGACGCCTGGCACTATTTCCCATTAAGCGCCACTACACCGGGCCGTAGTAATAACCACGCGACCACTTGGGTCATGCCAAGAAACTTTTATCCTACCGAACCACCAGCAGGAAACACCGAATCGTTTGATCGTCTGTTTAATGACACTCAAGCCAAGTCTTTTACAGTCATCATTTCACAATCAGAATGGGATGCGCTTGATGCTATCATGCGTTCTTATCACCAACAGTTTAATGATTGGCGAACTTCAGTCTATGCCCGCGCTGATTTACTATATGAAGACGAAGATGGTCAAGTGTTCATTGAAAATATTGGCTTCCGTTCACGGGGTAACTTATCAAGAGTTCGTTTACAAAATGATGACGGACACCTCAACTTATCCCATTTTAAATTTTCATTTGATGAAGATTTCGATGATCCACTCTTTAGTAAACTGCGGCAACGGACCGTCTTTGAACTCGGTACACTTGACCTCAAGTTTAATCGCAATCGGGATGCCACCTACATTACCGAAAAGTTCGCTTTAGATTTGTTCAATGACTTTGATGTGATGGCGGCGCGAACAACATTGGCAAATGTCTATGTTCAAATCGGTGATGAAACGCATTATTATGGCCTTTACACTGCATTTGAGCCGATTGATGATTTATTTATTGAACGTCGGTTTGAAGAAGAAGCTCAAACAGGCAACTTATATAAATCACTTTGGCAACAATTCGGACCTGCTTCCTTGCAACCTATTACCGATTCAAGAGCGATTGGCATTAAAGATACGAGTATTCATTACCGGCCTGCTTATGACTTAAAAACCAATCGAAACTTACGTGACCATTCTGAACTGTTAGCGTTAATTGACAATCTTAATACACTGCAAGGTGATGCTTTAGAAACGTATGTTCGGACGCATATAGAAATCGATGCGCTGTTGCGCCTTTATGCTGCAGGCGTACTGATTGGCAATGTCGATGATTATCGCGCAATGGCAAATAATTATTATCTATATCATAACCCTCTAACCCATAAATGGCACATGATTCCTTTTGATTATGATCACGGTTTAGGACAAGGTTGGCAAGGAGAGCCTGTCTTTAATAACCATACGGTTGGAGCCGATATCATCAACTGGGGGCGCGTCACTGAACATTTGCTTGGTCGTGATCACTATGCCCACCCGCTTGCGGATCGAATCTTAGCGATCCCAAGTTTTAAAGCACAATATCTCGACTATGTCGAGACACTGTTAAATCCAGCCAATAATCTATTCACTTTCGAACGTTTCGAGACACTTTATCTTAGTCAAAAAGCGCTTTACGGTGACTTAGTTGGCGACTCGATGA
>SKGI01000055.1 GCA_007117555.1 Candidatus Izemoplasma sp.
GAGAGTGATAAAGACTGCACCAACGCATTAAATGCCTTTGCGGCATCGCCTATTACATCCTCAGAATCCACTGGAATATGACAATCCGTTTCGTTACAGCGCGGTGAATCGTCAGTCATTTGTAACCGAACCATGCCTTCAGCTAAGCGCATTTTCGCCGTCATAAGTGTCAATCGTCTACCCACAATTTGACGCGCAAGGAAAATATTAAATGCGCCCACAAAAATGCCTGCTAAAACACAAGAAATAATAAAGACTGGCTGAAGTACATAGTCACGTGGAATGCCCATGAATAAGACAAATGCTGGAAAAACAAGTCCGATTAAAATACCGAAGCCAATCATAAAAAGCGCTAAATCCAAAAAGACTTTACGTGTTAACATTCATTCACCCCTGAACTATTTATCATAATCTCATTATATAGCAAATCAAATATGAATGCGACCCATATCTTCAATTTTAAATTTGCCTGTATTAGAAGTAAAACCACATTTTGCACAAAAATCGCCAGCACACCCTTTGAGTAAGCGCAAAACCTTGCGCAAGACACTGAACTATGATAGAGTGAATGCAGACACCCAATCATGTCACATTTTTTGGAGAAAACCATGCGTGTAACTGCCTTACAAGCTGAACTCGCCGATGCCTTACACAAACATACATGTCCTGTCTGTACGGTCATTGAAAATAGTTTAAAAACTCAAATTGGTCATATCTTGTATGAAAGTGTCAATGATGGCATATTGCGCAGTCGCTATATAGAAAAAGACGGCTTTTGCCATCGACATGCGTCGTTGATGCGCAGTGTTGGTGATCCGCTTGCCCACGCTGTATTGTATGGGCACTTACTCAAGATGCGGCTAACAAGTTGGCAAAAACAACGACCCAAGCCTGCTAAAGAAGGATGTCTTCTCTGTGTGCGTGAAGCCGAGATTGAAAACAATGTCATCGAAGCATTCAAACAGTGTCTTAAACGTCCTGAATTTGTCAAAGCTTATCGCCAAAATGGTTTAGTCTGTCAAGCACATTTTCACCTGATTGCGCTCGCACCAACGCGCCAAAGAACTGATGAGACGCTGCAATTCAAAGCCATTACCTTAGATAAGTATCAACGGCTGTTGCATCATCTTGAAGAATTGGCGCGCAAGCACGATTATCGTTTTGCCGATGAAGAACGCACTACCGAAGAGCGACGTGCTTGGCAAGAAATTGTCGATTTACTGAGTAAAAAACGAGCATGACTCTCGTTTATTTCTTACTTACATTTAAATAAGCCCTTAAAGATTGAAAGGAGACACAAACATGGCACAAACACAAACACGCATGTATTATAAAAATGAAGCAAAAGAAGTGATGAAAGGTCAGTATCCTTCTGTTATTCTCTTTGGTGTCATCACGCTAGTTTTAACAGGTATCGTCAGTACAATTGGTGATTTGTTTGCGCCAACTGTGGAAGAGTTTACCGTGATCGATCCAGGTATCCCTTTTCTATACTTAATATTCAATATTGTTTTATTTGGTTTGAGTGCACTGATTGCTTACGGTTACACTAAGCTATTTTATGCGATATCACTTGGTCAAGTCATCGATGTTAAAGCTCAGTTACAAGCCCCTTTAGAAGAACAACCGTTTAGAAGCATACTCTTAAGATTTTTCATGACATTATTTTTAAGTCTTTGGACATTATTACTTATCATTCCAGGTATCGTCAAAGCCTATGCTTATGCTATGAGCTACTACCATATCATGCAAGGTGAACAGGACCCCCTTGCGGCCATTACTGCGTCACGTAAAACGATGTTTGGTCATAAGATGGAGCTTTTTGTCCTTGACTTGAGTTATCTTGGGTGGTACATTCTTGGCATTTTCACCTTAGGTATACTCTACATATGGATTATTCCTAGACATATGAGTGCAAGAATGCTTATGTTCAATGATTTGTATGGTGCTTCAATCGCTTCAGATTCAAAAAAAGATTTGCAACGAAAAGTGCCTGAAGATCCTTTTGCGGCATACGAACGTTAAAATAGGTGATAAGTATGTTAAAAAAAATAGTTGGTTTATTCATATTAGGGTTCTTTATACTCGTTGGTTGTGAAGCCTCTCTCAATAATTTAAACGACAACTCGCGCATTGAGGCGGGCGATTTCACACTTAAAGTTACGGCGGTTTATGAAGGCTCAGATCAACTTTTCGATGAGGCCCCAGCGGGTCAAAAACGTCTTTTAGTCGATTTAGTTATTGAAAACACCAGTGAATCAAGCCGAAACTTTAATGCATTGCTGATGATTGAGCTTGAACGTGCGAACGAAACTAAAGTCGGTGTTGAGTTGTTTGATCCACAATATGTTTCGGCTGATGGACCGATCTTACCTCAAACATCTAAAACGGCTACGCTTGTCTTTTTTGTTCCTGAAGATGAAGACGCTTGGACACTTATATTTTCACCTGATACATTTTCACCTGGAAGTGTTCGTATTGACATTCGCTTGACATAAACACTATTAAAGTCGCTAAATCATGAAAGTCAGGTGGTTTTATGACACAACATCAACGCCGTATCGCCTTGCAGTATGGCGCAGGCGTTCTTATTTTAGTGCTCGGCGTCGTCATGATGATTCGAAGCCAAATCGGACCAGCCCCATGGGACACTTTTACATATCAC
>SKGI01000099.1 GCA_007117555.1 Candidatus Izemoplasma sp.
CTTGCGTAACGCCAATGTTTATATGTCTTTGTATGTCACTTTCTTTAACTTCTTAAGGACACACTCAACATTAAAGTACGCAACCCCGATTCAACTCAATTGCCTTGAAAATGAGACCTTGATGCCCAATAAATGGATTAGACTTCTAAACTATACGCAAGAACTTTTCATTCAATAGTTTCTATCGCCATGATCCGTTTTACATAAAACTTTTGACACTACCCTTCATACTGTGTCCTTGTTCATTATAGCACAGTCGATAAAACACGCAGTGGTTTTTTTCAACTGTTCAAGGACTTAAGGTCGGCCGAATGATACGCGTACCTTGACGATAACGGATTTCTATTGTGCCATGCATATCTGTCCGATATAAAGGAATATCAAAATCCTCATAACGCGCAACAACATCATCATGCGGATGATCAAAACGGGTATTTCGATGGGCGGAGTTGATCGCCAGTTCAGGTTGTACAGTGCGTAAGAAATCCGCTGAGGAAGATGTGTTTGATCCATGATGAGGCACTTTGAGAATGTGCGCTTTTAAAGGGTGTTTAAGAATGGTTTGTTCGCGGAGCGCTTCGACATCACCTGTAAACAACACGGTATCTTGACCTATTTGAATATGCATGACAAGTGAGCGATCGTTTTCACCCACATGCGGAAACTCAAGCGCATGCAAATAGATGCCTACATCACCACAAAAAAACCATTGTTCTGCATAGTCTTCACTGTTTTGATTTGAGATGACTTGATTGATAGGAAATGTCGCCGCAATATGGTCAAACGCACCAAAGTGATCTTCGTGCATGTGTGAGATAAAGACGTAATCAAAATGACTCACATGCAATGCATGTAAGGCCGATACTAAACGTTCTTGTTGATTTGCTGAGCCTGTATCAATCAAAATATTACACCGGTTGAAGCGATCTCGAATCAATGCACTGTCTCCATGGACATGAAAAAACCAAATGCCAGGCTCAACGATTAACCACGGTCTCATATAGCAAATCCCTAAGAACAAGACAAAAATAAGCCGTGCTAAATGGCGTAAGCGGTGATGCCACATTGCGAGAACGATTACGAATAAGCTCGCATAAAGGAATCTAAACCAACCCGGTTCAATCCATAATCTAATCCATATTGGAAAACCATTTTGCGCGAGTCTAACAAGCTGTTCAAAACCGACCACAGCACCGTAATGGATTGGCTCAAGCCAAGGCAAGAGAAACGTGAGATAACTCATTGGTAATAAAATCAGGGTGGTGTACGTAATAAACGGGATATTAAGAAGCGGTGTCCACGGGTTGAACCCATACTGAAAGCCACTCACAATCGGTAAGGATGCAAAAAAAGCGAGTGTACTGACGCGCAACGCCAAAAGAAAGCGTGAGGGTGTCTTAAAAAACGGTTGTCCTAGCAACAAACTTGCACTGACAGCAAACGTCAAAATAAAGCCACTTTCAACATAATAATAAGGTCGTACTAACAACAACATACAAAAAAGTAAGGCAACTACATCAACGGCTGTCAAACCAAGCTTAAAACGTCGGTTGATCATAAGAAAGACGGCCATCAATCCAGCTCGAACAACCGACGCCGCAAACAAAGTAATTACCATATATAAGCCCATCGTCACACCAAGTATGGCATCCGATATGCCTTTGCGTACACGAAGCGCACCAAGGCCTTTATCGATACAAAGACCTAGTGTCGCCACATGAAGTCCTGATACGGCAAACAAATGCGCAATCCCAAGACGACTCACCTCGCGACTGAAATCGGGATCAAAAGTACTACGGTCCGCTAAAATAAACGTAGACAAGTACGTTTGACTCGTTGATGAAAATGTCGCAATGCGTGCAGCCATCCATTCACGAATGCGGTAGATCGACCACTGACTTTCAAGCCATTCAATGTGGTCCGCTTTGACCACCGCAGTAATATTGCGCGCATATAAATAAGTCGCATAATCAAACTCACCAGGTATCATAATCGGATGCGGGCCAATCACGGTTCCCCTGAGACTGACGTGATCTCCAGCGCGCAAAGACGGGGTATCCGCTTCGTAATAAACAAGCACTTGTGTTGTGCTTGTTTTCCCAACAAAGCGTTGACGGTTGGGTTCAATGTACACGATGGTCATTTTATCTACTGACTCTAAAGGCTCCGGTTGGTGGCCCACTCTAGCCACCTCATATAAAACAAGTATGCCAATAATCAATAAAAGCCCTTTTCGGCCATACCGAGAAAGCCAGAGACCATACACAATCACTAAAATGAACCCCCCAGTTAAAGTGCGACTGATCAGCCACATAGATAAAGCGAGTGCCGCATGATGATACGACCCTCGCAATGCTTTAAGGTATGACAAAAGGCTTAATACCTTCATAAATAGCTGTACCGATGCCACTGACACGCATAATATCTTCAACCTTTTCAAAAGGGCCGTTTTCAAGTCGGTCTTCAATAATGCGTTGGGCCGTGGCCGGACCAATGCCTGGCAACGTTTCTAGCGTTGTCGCATCTGCATGATTTAAGGAAATTTTTCCTGGGGTGTCATCAGGCGTGTCGTTTATAGGTTCATCAGTTGGGGTTGTGCGACTTTGCAAGAAAGGAATGATAATGGCTTGTTGATCAAATAGTTGCGCCGATAAGTTAATTTGGGACACATCGGCATCTTCTCTTAACCCGCCTGCAAGTCGGATCGCCTGAAACAATCGCATATCCGCAGATACCTTATAAACACCCGGCATGTGCACCGCACCTTTTAGATCGATATAAATTGTTGCGCTAACGGGTTCGGTGTCGCGTGACTCTTCCATAAAAATCGGTAATGTTGGCAAAGGTGCTGGCCGTGTCACAATATTTAGAAGCATCGCTGCAAGCACTACGATGCCTACGGCTAGATAGATGGACCACTTTGGTATATTCGGCATAGTCGTCTCTCCTTTCATTAAAAAAGATGGTCTGCATCCTTATCATACGGATAGACGCAGCTTTTTCTTTTTTAACCGGATGACGTTGCCGAAAATACCATAAAAAAAGCTGCCTAAGCAGCTACCGTTTTCTTAAAACAATGAGATGACGATGTTCTATCGTGATTTTGTCAAGGATTTCGTAGGACGCCCATAACGTCGCCCACTCTTTTAATGGATAACTACGACTCACATGAGAAGTTGTAACCCCGTCCACCGTCACCACATGTCGGTGGGCAAACACGTCATCAACGGCCTCGACACGCCAGTGAATGTTGTGCGTGTCAACTTGCACCGCTTCTTCATGACCGATTAAATGAGCCATATACTCAGTATCAAGGTAATCAAAAATGATGATTCCACCAGCGACAAGCGCCTTCTCAATATGACTAAAAACTGCCTCAACTTCGGTGAAACTGTCAAAATGGTTGACCACATCAACTGGCATGAGAATCAACGCGTAAGCGCCGGGAAAAGGTTCGCGGGCATCGTGGTGAAACAACGTTAAATCCACTTGCTCAACACCAGCATAATACGCCGCCATATTTAACATATCTAATGAGACATCAAAACCACTGACATCGTAGCCCTCTTTAGCCAAATCACGACCCAATGGCGCCGTGCCACAACCTATCTCAAGTACTGAACAGGGCTCTGTATAGCGAAAAATAAGCTGCTTATATAAAGCGTGCAAAAAATCATCCGCTAAATGTTCATACACAGCCGAAAGATGACGGTAGCCACTCATAAGTCTTTAGGATTGATGGTCGGAACGTCTAGCCACATCTTTTCAATGTTGTAGTAAAGTCGCTCCTCTTTCGTAAAGATATTGACAACGATGTCTTGCGCATCCATAAGAACCCAAGCATTCGATTGAGCACCTTCAATGACCGGTTGTTCAAGAGATGCCGCCGACAAGTGCTCTTTTAAGTGTTTGACCGCCGCTTGAAGCTGCCTAACATTGGTCGCCGTTGACAAAATAAAAAACTCAAAAAACGGACTCCGCTCGCGCATATCATAAATCAAAATATCTTCTAACTTTAATGCTTCGAGTGCTTCGATGACGGTATGAATTTTTGCCAAACTTAATCGCCTACCTTTTGATAATAGTTTAATGTTTCATATACAATTTTAGGAACTACTTTCTTGGTGCTTTCTAAATAACGTACGGTATCAAACAAAATGGTGTATACGGTATCGTATAGATTGATAAAAGCTTGTTCTCTAGCACGGACACACGATGGATAATGTCGTGACGGTTCAATATAATCACTGACAAAAATAATCATTTCAACGTGCGACATGCCTGGCTGGCCTAATGTATGCGATTCAATTGCTTGAAGAATATTTGCATCGGTCACACCATATGTTTCACGCGCAACTGCAACCGCATCAAATGCATGATGCAACGGTTCAGGATAATCGGTCAATACCGTTTCCGAATAGTACTTGCGAATTCTTTCATTGCGAAGCTTCGGTGCATCGTATTTCGTAAGATCGTGTAATAGCGCTGCCCAACGTAACGCATCCAGATCAGCACCGTATAACTTGCCAAGTTTTAAGGCTGTATCACGCACACCATAAATGTGATGTAACCGCAACGGATGGCCGATCATGCGCGCTTTAAGATCTTTTTCTAATCGTTCTAAACTCATATGAGTGCCTCACGCAGTGTTGGGGCTACGTTTCTAGGGGTATACACATCGAGTTTTGACACCCCACGTACTGTCACAAACCCTAACCCAGGTATCACCAAATCGGTTTTCACACGAGGATCTAAATTGAATCGGTGGCGTTTCAAATCAAATGACGTCTCTTCAGGTGTTGGCGGATGAAGCAACCCCCCAAGATGACGTGTATAAAAAGCTTCGGCGTCGTGTGTTTTGCGGCGATGAATGGGTACGGTTGGTGCGACATAAACAATCCAACTTCCCGCCTGCCCTGCAAGATGATCGAGCCGACACAGTCCGCCTAAAAAGAGTGTCTGACCCTCAGTCAGTTGATAACTAAGCGGTTTAATTTCTTTTTTAGCTTGAAGTAAAGCGTAACTTGTCTCAGTCAGACATTCAGCCATATGATTTGTTGGATATAATCCAGGTGTATCATACAAAGTGGCCGCCCCAAAAGGTAAAGCAATAAAACCTTGTGTCGTGCCGCGGCTACCGTGAACACTTAAAGGCCGCTCTGCTTTTCCACTGCTCGCGGCGATAAACGCATTGATGAGCGTTGATTTGCCAACATTGGTCGCACCTAGCACATACACATCGCGCCCTTTAGCACGTTCAAATAACGTATCGATTGCCAAGTCAATCTGTACTTTTTTGATCGCGCTGACTGGGATCACATCGCTTGGTTTGATGCCTTCTGCATGCAGTTGTCGCATCACTTTATGAGCCATTTTACGCAGGGGTACGCTCTTTGGAATCAGATCACACTTATTCGCAAGCACAACAACATCTTTTTCAAGCAATAACCGCCGGATCATCGGTACGAAAGAACCCGCTAAATCAAATACATCTACGACGAGCACCATTAAAGCTTCTTTTTCTAACAAGCCGTCAATCATATCGTGATATGATTCCGCTGTCAAGGCCGCCGGTTGAACGTCACCATAATGCCTTAATCGATAACAACGTCGACACAGTTGCGGCGCATCTGAATCGATTGGTTTTGGCACATAAAAGGGTGCATCAGGGTAGGAATTTTGTAACGTCCCGCCACATCCAAAACACGTTACACGATTCATGGCAATCGCCTACTTAAGCCGAGCGCTTCAAAACGTTTTGAATCATGACGCTTCATCCGTTTTAATACGCTACGTTCCATATTACGGTTGAGTCGTGTGTACCACCGTTCAGTCTTCTTTCGCAAAGGTTCTACAAGGACACTCTTCATCGCCAAACGAGATGCACCAAGTACATCCGTCAAAAGCTGATCACCAATCATGCAAACCTCTTCGACTTTCACAGGCGCATCAATTAAATTAAGCGCTTTGCGAAACCCAGTGGAAAAAGGTTTCTTAGCCCGTGCAATATACGGCAAATCTAAAGCATCACAGTAATCACGCACCCGGTTTTCGCCGTTGTTTGAGACAATAATAATCTGAAAACCTTGAGCGGAGAGCGCTTTGAAAAAATCGATTTGCGTGCGTGGAGGAACCAAGGTCTCATAGTCGGCAAGTGTGTTATCTAAATCAATGAGTAATAACTTAACACCAGAAAGACGCAAAGCCGCAAAATCAATTTGATCAACTGTTTCATACGCATGCGTTGGGAAAAAATGTGCTGTTTTAAACAAGTAGTGAATCATGACAACCTCCCAGAGTTGACGGGTTTAGACATTAATAATGCACCTGGTTCATACTGTTCTAGTGGTTCTGTTAATAACGTTTGTCGCAAATTATCGAGTATTTTTTTATACGTCCGATGTTTTGGACAAAGCGTTTCAAGTGTTTGATAAAATCGCGCACTGTGGTCAGGGTGTTTGAAATGACTAATTTCATGAAGAAAAATATATTCAATCAATGGTTTAGGATAATGAATCAGCTCAAGGTTTAATGTAATGCGCCCTTTTGAGGGTCGACAACTGCCAAACTTTGTTTTCATCATGCGATACTGAATCATCGGTTCTAGGCAACTTAAGTGTGACAAGGAAACTTTGTGTTTTATGACCAAACTGTCGATATACTGCCTAAGCAAGCTTTCAAGTTGTTTAGATAAAGCAGCCTGAATATCCGCATATGCAGTGGAACGACTATTTAAGATAAGCCGCCCTTGCTTTAAAGCACTCGGTGTGGATGTCACTACATCTAAATGGTGCATAACCCCAAAAATAAACACGCCTTGAGCATCGATCATCCGCTCTAATGGTAATATCGTAGGCTTCAACGCAAGCAATGTTTCGGCATGGGCTTCAAGTGTTTTTTCGATCGCACGCTGCGATAAATGTTTGGGTACAGTCACACGGTAATGGTTAGGACCAACCGGTGTGACAATCAATCGCTTTTGTCGTTTGCGGCGCCTGAGGTCAAATGTACAGGATTGTCCTGCAAGTTTTTTAGAGAAAATCACAGTGACTGCACCAAAGCGTGAACGATTTCAGCGGCACGCTTAGCGGCGCGATCTAAAAATATCTTAAAATCAGCGATTTGACTGGGTGCATCCAGTCGATCTGATATGGAGCGGATCATTAAAAAGGGGATGTTTTCTAAAGTCGCCACATGCGCAACGGCGGCGGCTTCCATATCTGTGGCATAAATGTCCTCATATAGAGCCATCATGTCTTTTAAGGTCGCGCTGTTTGTCAAAAACTGATCGCCAGACACCACCATGCCCACATAGCTTTTGTAACCGTGTTTTTTAGCACATTCTAAAGCAATTTGTAGCGTATTCTCATCGGCTTTAAAATAAGGGGACATACCGGGTAGCTGACCTTTGACATACTGACCAAATGCACGGACATCGACATCATGATAAGCAACACTGTGCGCTAAAACCAACGACTCGGGATCGAGATTGATGCCCCCTGATACGCCGGTGCTAATGATTAAATCAAGCGGTTTATCCTGGATGAGTTTTGTGGCCGCAATCGCCGCATTGACCTTCCCAATGCCACACTCCACAAGTGTGATGTCATGGGCACCGATGCGCGTCACATAAGCGTTAAGACCCGCGATTTGTCTAGTTTGATATGTACTTAGTTGCGCTGTAAAAGCTTGGCGTTCTTCAGGCATCGCATAAAGCAAACCAATATGCATCTTTAACCCTCCTGACGAAAAAAAGAATGGCAACCATTCTTTATTTCACATCAACCACGGTGACGAAAATTTCTTTTTGCGCTTCAGTCTTAACTTTAATCTCATCGCCTTTCTTCTTACCAATAACAGCTTTCCCAATAGGGGATTCGTTTGAAATGCGATGATTCAGTGGATCGGCTTCAAGTGTGCCCACAATTCGGTAATCTGCCACATCACTTCTGCCGATTTTGAGACTGACGGTTTTCCCGATTGTTACTTTGTTTGTACGATCGTTTTCACCGATTAACTCGACATTTTTTAAGATGTTTTCCAGTTCTTTAATGCGCTTCTCGATGCGCGCTTGTTCTTCTCTTGCAGCATCATAATCCGCATTTTCTGTTAAGTCACCTTGAGCACGCGCTTCTTTGAGTGCTTCAAGGTTTGCTTCACGATCGACCGTTTTAAGACGTTGTAATTCTGCCTTAAGTTGATCAATACCCGATTGTGTTAATTTATACTTTCCGTTTTGGTCCATGGTAACCCTCCTGAATGGCAATGCCTATTGAGTAGTATTGTATCATGTTTTCGTTTTAGTGACAACAGAATCCGCACCGTTTGTACGTCGTAGTAGATCATACGGTGCTAGTTCATAGGGGACGGCAAAGGTCAACTGTTGTTTAGGATGTCTAGCCGTAGTCAGCTTGTTGCCTTCTTCATCAAACATCTCGCCGACCACAAAAGGTTTTTTGACACCTTGTGGTGTTAAGACTTCAAGAGTATCACCCGTCTTGAAGTAGTTCCGTTGTTCAACGATGGCAACTTGCCGTGTTTCATCGTAACCGCGAACGATGCCTGTAAAAGCTTGGGTTGGTTGTTCGCTTCGCATGTTATAGAGTTGACTGTCGCTACGCGTCATACCACCTAGAAAGCCATCGCTTGTTAGGCGATTTTCTGCTTTGGATAATTCTGACTCATACTGATTAAGATCGACATCTTCCCCTTGATAAAGCGCATCGATGAGCTGACGGTATGTTGAGACAACGGTGGCGATATAGTGAATGCTTTTCATGCGACCTTCGATTTTTAAAGCGTCGACACCGATTTGCATCAATCTTTCGATGTGCTTAAGTGACTGCAAATCTTTTGAACTCATGGCGAAGGGTGTCTTTGCTGGCCCGATGTCTTGGGTGTCATCGCGCAATCGATATTCCCAACGACAGGCATGGGCGCACCCCCCTCGATTTGCGTCGCGGTCGGTCATGGTGTTTGAAAGTGTGCATTTCCCTGAATACGATACACACATGCCACCGTGGATAAACACTTCAAGTTCTGTCGGTGTTGTCGCGCGCACCGCCGCGATTTCAGATAATGTGAGTTCTCGCGCTAATACAACACGCGTATAGCCTGCCTGAGCCCAGAAATTCACACCTATGCCGTTGGTCACGGACTGTTGTGTTGATAGGTGAACTTCTAATGTTGTATGATTGCGCGCAGCACGCAAAACAGCTGTGGAAGCGACAATAATCGCATCGACACCTGCTTGTTCAAGTGATTGCAAGTACGCAATGAGACCGGTTAAATCTTCTTCTTTTGGGAGAATATTGACCGTGACGAATATTTTTTTACCAAGTGATTTGGCAAATTGACAGCCCGCGGCAATGACATCAAGATCAAAGTTTGAGGCGCGGGCGCGCAAAGAAAACTGTTTGCCACCGATAAAGGCTGCGTCTGCCCCATATAATAACGCGATTTTTAGTTTCTCAAGATCACCCGCGGGTGCAAGCAACTCTGGTTTTTTCACGATCGCACCCCCCTTAGTTTTTCAAGGACGGTCTCCTTATAGTAAAATCCGCTATCACATACGGTTGCGTATTTTTCTATCAAGGGCGCGAGATTGTCACCTTGCATGGCAGCTCGATAATCCGCAAGCACGTGCATCACCGCGTCATCTTCCATGAAAAGTGTTTGAATGATCATCGTATCAATGATAGGCATCAGTTGTGTGAGCTCTTGAAAACTTGCCAGTGGTTTAGCACGAAAAACATGCGTTCCGTATCCATCTTCAAATATAGGAAAAGCATCTTCTCGTGTTGTTTCATACAAGTCGAGTCGTTTATTAAGATGTGTGTCTTTTTCAGGTACGTCAGTATGATCAAGATAATGTTGTAAAAGCGGTCGACGCGAGTGAAACATATTGATCGCGCCATGACCGACCCATATTAATGGTAAAGGTCGGTTTTTACCCATCATGATGAGATCCGCTAGCGTAGTCTCACGCGTTGGCACAACACCGGCAATCCCTTGTTCGTGCCAAAAAAATAAATCTGCGGTAGCACTGACGTATGTTTCA
>SKGI01000113.1 GCA_007117555.1 Candidatus Izemoplasma sp.
ACAAATCGCAAGCAAATAAACGGTCGAGTAGCCGCGGGCATACGTACCAAAAAACAGGCGCTTAATACGGTTTTGCGCTTTTTTCATGATGTTCACCGCTCTCAGTATCACATTCTCTTTGAGTATAACGAATTATTGACCTCGTGTAAACATCAAAAGTCATGCGTCTATATGGTTAAACCATTTGAGAATGGATTATGAATCTCTAATTTTGCCGTTCTGTGGCCATATTAAAATGTATTACTGAAGATGCGCTATTTATATACATAAAATAGTCATGCCTTGTATTCTATCGAATTGATGTTTCAAACAACCAGTAGCTTAAGCATTTGAAAAAGATGGCTAAAAACCTAATCGATTTAATTATCCGACGATCATATCCATTTCTGGATATTTAACACCATTGTTGTCTCTTTTGCGTTTAAACATCAGTAAAAGCGAAATCAAGCTTACTCTTCCGACAAACATCGTCGCCACTATTAAAGCACGAGAACTATTCGATAGCACATCAGTAATCCCTAGTGACAAGCCCGTTGTTCCAAATGCACTAGTTACTTCAAATGCAATTTCTTTAAAACCTAAATTCTCAATGAGCATGATTAATAAAATAACGCTACTTACCCATAGAAAGGCCATGATGACCATGACCATGGATTTCATGACTGTTTCTTGTTTAATCGTTCTCTCATGAAAAACAACCACTGTTTTCCCCCGTGCAAAAGAGAGAATCGCTAGTACTGTGACAAAAAGTGTCACGGTGCGAATCCCGCCACCCGCACTGTTTGGTGAAGAACCTAAAAACATTAAAAACATCACAAACAAAGTCGTTGCCTCATTGAAATCCGAAACACTCATGGTTGAGAATCCAGCATTACGCGTTGTCAACGACATAAACAAAGACACAAATATAGAATCCGCAGGTGTGCTATTCATAAAATAAGACTGTCGTTCGATAAAATATAGTATGATCGCACTAGCAAGCCAGACCCCTACATGCAAGCCAACGAGTAGTTTTGTAAAGACAGTAAACTGGTATGCTTCTTTTTTTCTTTTCGCATCAAACCACATCTTTATTTCTGCTAAAGGCCAAAATCCCATCGCCCCTAAAAACATTAAAGCCATACTTAAGCTTAAAAACACATATGATTCACGATACATACTAAAGCTTGAGCCTAAAGGAGAAATATCAAATCCTGCATTTGTAAAGAGTGATATGGTATTAAAAAGTGCTTGAAATAAAGCCTCTTGCAATGGGAATGTGTTGGTTATTAAGAAGTATGCACTCATAAGTATAAAACCAAGCACTTGGATGATAAAAATCATAAACAGCACATTTCGGACAAATCGGACGACACCTGACTTAGAAAACTGATTTTGATCGACCATAATCATATCGCGTTCTTTAAACGTTATTTTGTGTCCGATAATAAACCAAAAAAGGGCTACCCCCATAATGAGTCCAATTCCGCCAAACTGGATGATCACTAATAAAAAAACTTGACCTGTCGGTGTGAGCACTTCGCTTATAACTATAGGGGAGAGACCTGTGGTTGAGAGGGCGCTAGCGGAAATAAACACGGCATCAATGAAAGAAAGCGTCTGGCCACTTTGGATACTAATAGGTAGCTTTAAAAAAAACGCCCCCACGAACATGGCAATAAAATAGCTTACCACAATACCTCGAAGTGTCGAACCAAACGCGAGACGCTTAATCTTAATTAATAGTTTCATATCATTCACTCAATTCGATTCACTAATTTACATTATGATAATCGATTGTACCATAGACTTCGTTAACTTAAAAGAAAATTACCTACTATAGAGTGATTATCTCACCATAACCGCCAATCTCAATTAAAGTACTAGCTTTGCAATCAGTTCGCCTTCATCAACCTCACCCGTCTCGATAAACCCTAAACGTGCATACAGCTTTTGAACGACTGTGTTTTCAGGCTCATAAGAAAGCACAATGGCTGTGGCAGGTCCTTTAGGAAATGTACGAATGTAAGCAAGGGTTTTTTCCATAGCCGCTTTGCCATAGCCTCTTCCTTGATGGGCTTTATCAATCATAAAACGCCAAATCCAGTACACGGTTTCGTCTTTGGGATCATCGGGATCTTTCTCATCATAAGAAAGCATCAAAAAGCCAACGACGGTTTCATCTGCATTAATGGCAAAAGGCATCGGTATAGTATAGTGATTTACTATGTGCAAATAAGCCTCTGCTAAACTGTATGTGTTTGGCGCAACAAAATGGTGTTGCCTGGGATGGACATCAAGGTCAATGACGACATCAAAGTTATCTTTTGTAATGGGTCTTAACGTAATCACAGTCTTTCCTCATCAACTAGTTTATCCTCCGGTGTATCTTTAAGTACTTTGTTCACAAATATCTTGACAATGTCTGGGTCAAATTGTGTGCCCGCGTGTTTCTTGAGTTCTGCTTTCGCTTGGTTAGGTGGCATGCCTTTACGATAACAACGATCCGAAGTCATCGCTTCATAAGCATCTGCCACACTAATGATTCTTGCATATAAAGGAATGGCTTTCCCTTTTAAACCATTTGGATAGCCGGTGCCGTCCATGCGTTCATGGTGGCT
>SKGI01000046.1 GCA_007117555.1 Candidatus Izemoplasma sp.
AATAGGAGGCTAACCGCTATGAAAACATACATGGCAAACGCACAAACGGTCGAACGTAAATGGTTCGTCATCGACGCTAAAGGTCAACGGCTTGGGCGCTTATCAACCGAAGTCGCCACCTTACTTCGTGGCAAGCACAAACCAACGTTTACACCGCACGTAGACTGTGGAGACTACGTGATCGTGATTAACGCAAGCAGCATTGAATTGACCGGCAACAAATGGGAAGACAAAAAGTATTACAGCCACTCGCAGTACCCGGGATCACTCAAGGTGACAAAAGCTGAAACATTGCTAGAGAAACACCCAGAACGACTCATTGAATATGCAGTCAAAGGGATGCTTCCAAAAGGCAAACTCGGACGTCAAATGTTCAAAAAACTCTTTGTGTATGCGTCGGAAGATCATCCGCACCAAGCACAAAAACCTGAAGCCCTCGGGTTGAAAGGTTAAGGAGGTACACTATGGCAAAACAAGTTATGTATCGTGGAACCGGCCGTCGTAAAAATGCCGTGGCGCGTGTTATGATGACACCAGGCACTGGTAAGTTTATGATTAACGGCAGAACTTTTGAACAGTACATCCCTTCAGCAGCGACACGTCTTGACGTTTCGCAACCCCTTGATTTAACTGACAACGCCCAAGCGTTTGATATCACGGTCAACGTATACGGCGGCGGCATCACCGGCCAAGCTGGTGCGATTCGTCTTGGCATTACTCGGGCGCTACTTGAAGTCAATGCCGACTTACGTCCAAAGCTTAAAGCAGCTGGACTGATCACGCGCGACCCACGTGCAACCGAACGTAAAAAGTACGGTCTCAAGAAAGCACGACGCGCCCCACAATTCAGCAAGCGTTAAAAACACGAAAAAGCACATTTTCTGATGTGCTTTTTTTGTCGTTTAACCCATCGATTTTTTTATGGAAATCGCTACACAATATGATAAAAAAATACTATAATGAAACCGAGTCACAAGGAGGAATTATATGAAACCACGTGTTCGCTATGCCCCAAGTCCAACTGGGCATTTACACATCGGCAATGCGAGAACTGCTTTGTTCAACTATTTATATGCGAAACACCATCAAGGCGCATTCATTGTCCGCATCGAGGATACAGATGTCGCACGCAATGTCGAAACTGGCATAGCCAGTCAAATGGCCCATTTGCGCTGGCTAGGCATTGAACCTGACGAATCTATCGAGCACAATGGCGCTTATGGCCCGTATCGTCAACTTGAGCGTCTCGATCTTTATACGCGTTATGCTGAACAGTTACTTGAAAAAAACTTAGCGTATAAGTGCTACTGCACGGCAGAGGAACTTGAGGCTGAGCGAGAAGCGCTTAAAGATGCGGGTGATGACAAACTGCACTATTCAAGAAAGTGTTTGCATGCACCGCATCAAGATGCACCCTATGCCATCCGCTTTAAAGTGCCTGAAAACAGCACTTGGACATTTGAAGATATGGTCAAAGGGAACGTCACCTTTCATAGTGATGATATCGGTGATTGGGTCATTATGAAACAAAACGGCATTCCAACCTACAATTTTGCCTGTGCAGTCGATGATCACCTTATGGCAATCACCCACGTGCTTCGCGGTGAAGATCATATCACCAATACACCTAAACAGATGATGGTGTTTAAAGCGTTGGGCTGGAGCCCGCCAGTTTATGGCCACATGACATTAATTGTGAATGAGCAAGGCAAAAAACTGTCAAAGCGCGATGGCGCTATTTTACAGTTTATAGAGCAATATAAAGACTTAGGCTATTTACCAGAAGCCCTGTTTAACTTTATTGCGCTACTCGGCTGGAGTCCGCAAGTTGAAGAGGAAATCTTCTCACCTGAAGCGTTGATTGAACACTTCGATGCGCGAAGATTATCGACATCACCAGCACGCTTTGATCAAACCAAACTAACCTATATTAACAACCGCCACATCAAAATGCTTGATAGTGAAGCGCTTAAAGCTTTATGTTTACCCTTTCTTGAACAAGCCAATATATTAGAGGGAAAAGATGAATCCTTTGTCGATAGTCTCATCGATGTTTTCCGTGATCGGCTCAGCTATGGCTCTGAAATCGTTGCGCTTTATCACGACTTTTTTCAAGATAATCCCGAACTTTCATCCGAAACACAGGCTTTTATCACAACTATCGAGGGTGTGCGTTCGTTGCTAGAAACCTTTTTAAGAAATCTTGATGAACGCACAGAGGTTTTAACGCCTGATATTTATAAAGAAATCATTAAGGAAACAGGTAAAACATGCGGCATGAAAGGGAAGAATCTGTTTATGCCCATCCGGATTGCGGCCAGTGGTTCTATGCATGGACCTGATCTGCCAAAGATGATGCATCTGCTTGGTAAAGATACGCTTAAGCGCCGATTTGTGCGCCTATTACAAGATGAAGACATACTTTGATAGGCAAAAAGATTTGCAATTTGTCAAAAAAGCGTGTATAATGCGAAGTATCATTAAAAGAGAAGGAGATTTTGTTTTAAATGACAGGAACTGTTAAATGGTTTAATTCAGAAAAAGGTTATGGTTTCATCACTACGGAT
>SKGI01000048.1 GCA_007117555.1 Candidatus Izemoplasma sp.
ACACATGAAAGTATCACAAGAGAAGCGCTCCTTGCACTGCTTAAAAAAGTTGATATTATTAAACCTTCACTTGACGATGCGCACCGTTTGTTTGGCGATAAAGCAGATAAAGAAACGTATATGCGTCGTTTCGAGCAGTTTGGTATCGAACTCATTTTAATGACATTAGGTAAGGATGGCGTGTTAGTCAGCCATCGAGGTCACCGAACGCATTATCCGAGCCGAGCTCGAACCGTGATTGATTCTACAGGGGCAGGCGATGCTTTTTGGTCAGGGTTTTATGCTGGCTTCTTGCATGGTAAAGATGTTGCTTATTCAGTGAGTCTCGCCCAAACAACGAGTGCCTTAGCGTTAAAACAAATTGGTGCAATAACCGATTTACCGACATTAGATTTTTTAACAACTTACTTGGATAGGGATGTGAAACCATGAGAATTCTCTTTTTGAATCCCCAAGGTAACTTTGATGAAGCGGATACTTATTGGACTGAGCATCCTGATTTTGGTGGACAACTTGTTTACGTGAAAGAGTTGGCGATTCAAATGGCTAAACTCGGTCACCAAGTGGATATCGTTACACGACAAGTTTTAGAAGACCCAATATTTAAGGAGTTTGCCCAAACGATCTCTTCATACCCAAACATTGAAAATTTAAGAATTGTCCGCATGCCGTGTGGACCCAAACACTTTTTAGACAAAGAGTCGCTTTGGCCATTTATTCCAGAATGGGTTTCTAACATTCATGCTTTTTACCAACAAAACAATACAGATTTTGATTTTATTACAACGCATTATGCAGATGGCGGACTTGCCGGTGCATTGTTGAGTGAGAAAACGGGTGTGCCTTTCTCCTTTACAGGCCATTCACTTGGGGCCCAAAAGATGGATAAACTCGATGTTAATCTCGATAATTACCAAACAATGAATGCCCGCTACCGGTTTGCTTCACGACTTGCTTCAGAGCGTTTAGTCATGATGCAAGCGAGCCGGATTTTCGTTTCAACTACTCAAGAGCGCGATGAGCAGTATACGCACCCGGCCTATCATGATGCAGTACAAGCAGGTCTACCAGAACGATTTGTCATCGCGCCACCAGGGGCGAACACAGAACTCTTTTCTAGTACGTTAACCAATGAGTTAGAATCTGTGACATACACGCAAATTGAGCAAGCCTTGAAGCGCGACATCGCAAGTGAACGGCACAACTTGCCTTTCATCGTAGCAGCGAGTCGACTCGACCCCAAGAAAAACCATGTCGGTCTGCTTGAAGCTTATGCCCGCAATCAAACATTGCAAAACATGGCCAATGTGGCGATCAGTGTTCGCAGTGTTGAAAATGTGTTTGCCGATTTTTCCAACCTCAAAGAAGAAGAGTCTTTCATTCTTAATCAGTGTTTAAATATCATCGAGCGTCATAAACTACATGGTAAAGTATCGTTTATTAATGTGACAAGCCAAAAAGCGCTCGCTAGTACGTATCGCTATTTTGCCAAAAAACGAAGTATTTTTGCGCTGACAGCTTTGTATGAACCCTTTGGCTTAGCGCCAATTGAAGCGATGAGCTGTGGTTTGCCCGCCGCGGTCACCCGTTATGGTGGTCCAGCTGAAGTACTCAAAGACGAAGAAGGCACCTATGGCGTTTTACTTGATGTTCATGATTTTGATGCGACTGCCGAAGGTTTTATTAAAGCATTCAATCATTATGATTACTACCGGACTCAAGGCCATCATCGTGTGATGACACGTTATACTTGGCAAGCAACGGCCCATGTTTATCTCGATGCGATTGCCGAAGTACTGTCTAAAACGTCACCGCCTGTTAAAGTGCCGGATCAACTTAAAAACCGTGAGGCATTAACCCAAACAAATGATATGTACTTAAAAACTGTCTATTTAAAGCAAACATAAGGATGCGCATAACATTTACGAGAATTTATCTCAAAGGAGAGCATGTGTATGGAAAAACAGGTTGTAACCCCAAATGTAAAGATGGAAACAGAAACAAAAAAATCGACTTTTGTACCGAAGCAGCGGCGGGACTTATTAAGTAAAAAAGCATCCGATAGATTATGGTTTTGGTTATTTCTGATGCCCGTTTTGATTCCATTTCTTTTAATGGTCATCACGCCGTTTGTGACTGGGATTTATTACTCATTCACTAATTGGACGGGTGGGTTAAATCCAACGGAGTGGGTCGGCTTAGACAACTATCGAGGCCTTACAAGTGACCACCGCTTTGTTTACTCGTTTTACCGAACCATTATTTATGCAATCTTGAATGTTATTGCGATTAATTTTGTGGCTTTCTCATTGGCTTTGTTGGTGACGCGCAAGTTGAAACTAACGAACTTCTATCGCGCTGGATTCTTTTTACCTAATCTTATTGGTGGACTTATCATAGGTTACCTTTGGAGTTTCATCTTCCGTATCGTATTAGGCACGAGCGGACTGGGTTTATTCTCAAGTTCTCCCCTTGTCTCAGAAAATGCGATGTATGCCTTAGTTGCCGTAGTAACTTGGCAG
>SKGI01000066.1 GCA_007117555.1 Candidatus Izemoplasma sp.
CAATATAAATAGGAATTGTATTGAAAATATTTTTTCCGAAAAAAGAAAATCCAGCAATTGTCAAAAGACCCGCAAAAATCGGTCCAGTCATTTTCAGTTTTAAGACAGAAAGCATGATGATGTTAATAAGCATAATGGTCGCGACATTAAACAAGGTCGCACCTAAACCACCAATATGAAGATAATCACTGATGAGCACACTCGGACTTTGTAAGATGGCAAGATAACCATGATAGATCGTATTGAGATCATCAAACATGAATGCCATCGCGAAAAGGACGATAAAAATGATGGGCATCATCATGCGGCGTTTGAGTAAGGCATACAAGGTCTTCATAAACACGTCTCCTTCAGGTTCCTTATTCATTATATCAAATGTCAAGGCTCCTTTGCAGGGTGATTTCGTTTTTTTTTCGCAATCATAGTCAACGCGGCCTTTTCATGGTATGATGAAGGGGACATGATTGGAGGGAAAATATGCTTGAATTTTTAATCTTGTATGGTATTGCGTTTGTGACGTTTTTCGTCGTCGATTTAGTTTGGCTTGGACTGGTGGCGAAGCCCTTTTATGATCAACACTTAGGCCACTTGTTGCGAAAACCTGTTAACTGGACCGCAGCCATCATTTTTTATCTTCTTTTCATCGCTGGGCTCGTCTTTTTTGCGGTGATGCCTGCGACTGAAGCAGCGAGTTTACCAATGGCCTTGCTTTATGGTGCTGGCTTTGGGTTTATCACGTACGCAACGTATGACTTAACAAACCTAGCAACATTAAAAGACTGGCCTTTAAAAGTGACCATCGTCGACCTTGCTTGGGGTACAACACTTGGTACCGTCATCACCACCATCACTTATCTCATCTATCACTGGATTTTTTAGGAGGGTATTATTTATGGAGTATTTAGCCTTTACCATTTCAGCGGCAGTCTTATTCATCTTTTTCAATATTTTTTATCTCATTGCTCGAATGCGTGACAATTACAGCGTGGTTGACATCGCTTGGGGCGGTGGACCGGCACTTGTAGCCCTTGTCTTGTTTATCACTTTCTACTTTGGCGAAGGCGTTTTCTATCCTGCAGCGGCTGTATTAAGTTTGTTCATTCTCCTTTGGGGCGGCCGACTGGCTGGCCACATTGGCGCACGAAATGCCGGTAAAAAAGAAGACTTCCGGTATCGTGCGATGCGAAAAAACTGGGGACGGAGACATTATTTGCACGCCTATGTGAAAGTGTATTTATTTCAAGGTGTTTTATCTTTTATTTTGATTCTTCCACTCACACTTAGTTATCACTTTGGTACCGAAACATTAAGTCCACTTGGTTTTGTTTTACTTGTAATCGGGGCAATCATATGGTTTATTGGTTTTTATTTTGAAGCTGTGAGTGATGCAGAACTTGGCGATTTTAAAGCCAATCCGAAAAATCGCGGCAAAATAATCCAAACTGGACTATGGCGCTATAGCCGTCACCCAAACTACTTTGGGGAGACAGTGCTTTGGTGGGGGGTTTTCATCATGAGTCTTGGGATTCTCAATGTCGCCGACCTAGAGTTATGGAGCTTTGTTGGTTTGATCAGTCCACTCATGATTACCTTATTGTTACTCTTTGTCTCAGGTGTACCACTTTTAGAGAAAAAATATAAAGATGATCCTGCGTATCAAGCATACGCGGCTAAGACAAGTATCTTTATACCTAGGAAACCTCGCAAATTATCATCAAAAAAGTGAAGGCTTCGGCCTTCACTTTTTTATGGTTACTTCAACATTGCCTTTGATGGCTTTTGAGTACGGACAAAACGCTAATGCTGACTCGATGAACTGATCCGCTACTGACTGCTCAAGTCCTGTAATTTTCGGGTTCAATGTAACTGCAAACTTAAACCCCGCATTACCATCCGCTACTAGCGCTGTGGTTGCAGTCACTTCTAAATCTTCATAAGATTCAGATGCTTCTTGCAACAAGTACTCAAGCGAACTTGAGAAACATGCCGCATAACCCGCCGCAAAAAGCTCTTCGGGATTCGTCTTAGCAGGTGGATTACCACCCATTTCTTCAGGTTTTGATAAGCTGAAAACAGCTTTTGATGTGTGTGCTTCAACGGTTCCGTCACGGCCACCACGCACGGTAGCTTGACGTCTCAAAAATTCTTTCATCATGACACCTCCTACACTGTTCTATCTAATTTTAGTATACAGAAATAGGTCTCATGTGTGCAACTTTAAAGCATTCTTTTTCGCGCCACAAATAACATTGAATACGGCAGTTTAACAGTCTTACTTTCTTCAAAAACACCCGCATAATCGATGGCAGATTCAGAAAAACTTTCAAGAATTAAACCATGGCGCGATAAAGCATTTAAAATGGCGGCCATCGTATGACTATAACTTACGAATACCGGTGAATTCTTCAATGTGCTCATATACCCCATGCCGCCCCCTTCAACCCACGGTTCAGTGCGACCATAATCGTTGACAGGTCGTTCGGGATAACGCGCATCATAGTTGCTTTCAGAAGCGGCCGCTAAAGTGCTGTATGTAAAAGGATGCGAGTCATGGACTATAACAACACCTGTCTCTTTTAACACTTCAGTTACTTTAGCAAACAACGCATCAAGCGATTGAAACCAACACAATGTTCCGACTGTCATCATCACAAAATCGGCTTTCTTATGATGGCTCAAGTCTTGTTCAAGAAGGTCACCAGCATGAAACGTGGCAGAAATGTTAAGTGTCTTGGCATAATGATTGGCTGATTCGACCATATTTCTTGCTAAATCAAAACCAGTACCACCGCAACTGAATGTATGGCATACATCAAGCAGTTCTCGGCCATTGTTTGAACAAAACTGGATGACGTGACTTTCAGGACCAATCTCTAAACTTTGCAACACTTCTTTAAGTGGTTCAGCTAAATAGTATAGCGACTTAGACTTAATATGCTTCGATAAGTCTTTTTCATAATCATTTTTGTGCGCGTAAGCTTCTTCCCACGCGCGTTGATTAAGTTTAGCATCCGATGGCATTATAGCCTCCTATAAATTGACACATATCTATATACAGTCTCTCGCTTATAACAAAATGAAAAACAAAACCATCGCAACAATATAACCTACAAATAAGTAATTCGCTGTTTCAAAAGATAGTTTAAAGTGCCGTAACTTTTTCATCAGACTAAAGTCTCTTCGGATGACTAAGCCATATATGGCAATCGCTAATGTGATCGTTACAGCGTAATCGAAGAGCGCACCAAACGATACGCGTTGAATGTCCGACACATCGATGGAGAAAAGCCCTTGAAAGAGTGGTATATAAGCATTCCCCAAAACTATACAACCCACACTAAGAAGCAATAAGGCTAAATGTTTTCCTTGTCGATGGCCGACACTGCAAAGGTTTTGTGGACCGATGAATATAGTCGCCATTTTCACAAACAATGTTGCTGTACCGATGTTGAGACCAAATAAGATCCAATACCGCACCGATTGCTCAGTAAACCCATACAAGATAACCGATTTACTAATAAAGCCATTTAAAAGCGGTGCACCGGTAATCGCCAACATACCAATAATCATCGCTAAGCTCACATGTGGCAAAGCTTTAAACACACCTTGTAACTGATCCACTTTCTTGTTTTGAAAAACTTTGATGATGATCCCAACCCCCATAAATAAGAGCGCTTTAAAAAGGGCATGGTTGAAGATGTGATAAACGCCCCCATAAAAGACACGTATAGAGGGGCTAGAAAGGCCAACGATAATCAATCCAATCTGGCTGACTGTAGAATAGGCAAGCATCTGTTTTAGGTCTTGTTGGCTTAAAGCGAAGACAATGCCACTGAAGGCTGTAACAACACCAACAACGTAAAAGAAATCTGCCGTGTTAAATGCAGCATCAGCAAACATGAACTGCATCCTGATAAAGATGTAGACGCCTCCCTTAACAATCAGACCGCTCAGCAGTGCACTAATCACTGATTGCGCTGAACCATGGGCTTTGGGTAACCAGGTAAACACTGGAAACAAGGCTGCCTTAACACTCACACCTGCCATCATCAATACAAAAGCGTATCGCACGGCAGTCACTTGGCCATACGGCTCGAGATTTTCAGCGATATAATTTATATTGATAGTACCAAACGTGTTATATAATAAGATAATCCCAATGAGGAACATTAAGACACCACTCGTATTAAGCAACAAGTAATAAATGGCTGCTCTAAAGGACTGGCCGCTTTTTTTGTACGCAATTAAAATTGTGACAATAATGGTCGTTAATTCAACGAACACAAACAAGTTAAATAAATCGTTTGTTTGGACAAGACCGAGAAACACACCTTGTAAAAACATGAGAAAGAACATTAATTGGTAATCACCGTGGCGACGATCATATAAATAAATCCAAACCATCCACCAAATAAACAACGTCAAAAACACAAAAGCAATGCCGAGCGCATCTAATGCTAAACTGATGCCGACGCGCGCATGCCAGCCACCTACCACAAAAGAAGGTGCTGCGAACACACCACCCTCATAGTATGTTAAGAAATACATGATTGCTAAAACTGTCAGGAGCGTTTGTGTCCCAAACACCAATCCATGCACGATCGGTCGTTTAATTAAATAGACAAGTAAACTCGTTAATACAGGTAAGACGATTAAGTAAAGGGGTGTAAATATCATGTTGAACACCTCGCTGGGTCCTTTTCATAGTAGTATGATACACCAAATTACCGTTCACGACAACCTTGAAGAATAAAAACCACCACAAATGAACGCTTATACAGTCAATTCAAAGCATGTTCTACTTGATTATGACAAGCAACATCTGTAAAAATTTATCATTGAAAAATCATCGGAACAAACTAAAAATACCTAGACTTTGACGAACAAAAAAGTGTCTTTGTACGCTAGAATGATCGCATAAATAAAACCGCTTGTGTTGAACCGGTTCGGTTCCTTGCACAAGCGATTTGAATTTGTAGCTTAAACAACATTTCACGAGCCGTACAATCGATACACTAACCATAGACTGAAACGTCTCGGTAAGATGTTAAACAATAAAACGAGCACTTTATAGCTTAATCCGACTGTTACACGTGCTTTCATACGCCGTCTTTTCAACTGACGATTAACCGTCCGCACAACAGCCTTTACCGGCATACCACGTTGTTCGTCGCGGGCCATTTTCGCGATCGATCGTGTGACACGGTCACCATACTGCTTATCTTCTTTGGCCGTACTTTGACGATGGTCTGTGAAGCCAGTTTGAGTGTCCCCTGGCAAAACAACGCTCATATCAATCCCTAGCGGTTTAAGTTCTAGACGCCAAGCATCGCTCATCGTATGAAGCGCCGCTTTACACATCGCATAAACCGCTTGAAAAGGTATTGGAATTTCTCCAGCCACTGAGCCAATGTGAATGACCTTAGGGTTTTCACTTCGCCGCAACATCCCTAAACACGCTTTTGTAAGGATGAAAGCTCCGAACACGTTGACTTCAAACATGTTTCGCATGGCCGCTGGATCCGTATATTCAAGTGCATCTGCAATCCCATAACCCGCGTTGTTGATCAGAACATCAAGCTGGCCGTATTCAGCTTCAATCGCTTGAGCAACTGCGTAAATTTGTGCATCATCCGCCAAATCAGCTCGACGGTGATCCCAATCATATGGCTCTTTTGGTTCGTGTCTTGACAGACCGATAACTCGGGCGCCTTGCTTAGAGTAATAACGGGCTAATGCATAGCCAATTCCACTTGAAGCACCGGTAATCAAAATGGATTTAGACATGTTCCTTAACGTAAGCCAGCAACGCTTCATCATCATGGGGCAAAGCGTGTAAAACTTCAGCAATAATATCTGCGGCCTCATCCATAAGCGCTTTTGTGTGGGTTGATGTATAGCTTGTTCTAATCAAACATTGCCCTTCAGGTGTAGCGGGTGGAATGACGGGATTAACATAAACACCACGCTGATAAAGTACTTTACACGCGACAAGTGTTCTTAAAGGTGTGTAAGTAAACACAGGGATAATCGGCGCAATCGAGCCATCATATATATGAAGCTTTTTTTCTAATAGTTTGTCGCGCATATAAGCGGTAATTTTAAGTAAATCGTCGACCCGGTTCGGTTCTGCTTGTAATATTTTCAACGCTTCATAGGCCGAGGCTGCATTAGACGGCGTAATGGCGGCGCTGAAAATGAATGAACGCGCTTTATGGCGAATGAAGTCGACGACTTCTTCGCTAGCAACAAGATACCCACCAAGACTCGCGAGCGATTTTGAGAAAGTTCCCATAATCAAATCCACATCTTCTTCAAGGCCAAAGTGCGCGGCCGTGCCACGCCCCCCTGGACCGATGGTACCAATGCCGTGCGCATCATCAACCATAACACGTGCATTATATTTTTTCGCTAAGGCAACGATTTCTGGTAACTTGCAAATCGCGCCTGTCATACTGAAAACACCATCTGTCACAATAAGCTTTCCACGCGAAGCGGGACTTTTTTTCAACTGTTCTTCAAGGTCTTCCATATCATTGTGTTTATAACGAACCATCTGCGCAAGACTAAGCCGCGTAGCGTCATAGATGCTCGCATGATTTTCACGATCACAAAAAATAATGTCTTTACGGCCAGCAATTCCATCGATGATTCCGAGGTTGCTTGAGAATCCGGTGGAAAAAACCATGCATGACTCTTTATGCAAAAAATCGGCAAGGGCGCGTTCAAGTTCTAAGTGCAAGGATAAAGTGCCGTTAAGAAACCGGGATCCCGATACCCCACTACCATATTGTTTAATCGCCTTAACCGCCGCCTCAATCACCCGGTCATCACTCGTCAAACCTAGATAGTTGTTTGAGCCGATCATGATTTTTCGGTGCCCTTCCATCGTCACTTCGATATCTTGTTTTGACTCTAGGGCATGGAAATAAGGGTACAAACCAAGGGCTTTGGTTTCTTGCACCACTTTAAAATCTTTAATTTTGTCAAATACATTCATCGTATCATCCTCCATGTCCTAACAATGAGTTAACATAACAATTATAGCACGCAAGCGGCTTGAAACAATATTTTTTAGGCGATTTGCATCAATTCACCGTGATTTATTGGAATACTTAGAAAAGTAATTGAAAAACTGTATCACTATTTAAAATAACTGGCTAATATAAAGAAACTATACCCGCTAGCATTGACCGATTTAATGAGATGGTATACAATGCAAGCAGAGCTATTATGCATCATGAAAGGAAGATTACAATGATGCCAATGATTGATTTAGGCGTGATTCAACTCAATGCTTACTGGACTATGGCCATCTTAGGTTTTATCGTTGGAATCGCTGTCATCCTTTTCAACAACAAACACCATCCTCTTTATAAACTCCCTTTGCAAGATGTCATCTTTTTAATCCTTTACATCATTGTTGGCGTCATGTTAGGGGCACGACTCATGTTTGTCATCACGTACATACCGCGTATTATTCAAGATCCTTCTTTATTCTTACCCGTGTTGCTTAGTGGTGGTTTAGTGTTTTATGGTGGGTTAATCGGTGGTGTGATCATGGGCTTTGTGTATGTCAAACAGTATGGCCTTGATCCGATTCGTTATGCAAACTTGTTTATCTTAGCCGTACCCGCTGGGCATGCTTTTGGACGCGTAGGTTGTTTTATGACTGGGTGCTGTTATGGCAGGCCTACTGATGCTTGGATGGGTGTTGTTTTCCCTGAAGGCCCCGTACATCCTGAAGCGACCGAGCCTTTACATCCAACGCAACTGTATGAAACAGCTTTTAATATCGTTCTCTTCATTGTGATGCTAGGGCTATTTTATAAGTATCGCACACGGCATAAACCTTATGTATTCATCGCCATGTACATGATTGGTTATGGTCTATTTAGGTTTATTAACGAGTTTTTCCGGGGCGATTTGATTCGAGGTATCTATATTTTATCCACTTCGCAGTGGATCAGTCTTTTCGTTGTTGCTTTCGGTGTTTTTCTCTTAATCGCAAAAGCCGAACGGCTCCCCCTCTTTAAAAAGACAGCGCCACGCTCTAAATCCTATCGTCGCCATCTTGAGCAAAAAGCCGTTTCCGATCAAAATTAAAAATCAACGCCGGTTGCTTCCATGTGGAAGTGACCGGCGTTTTTTAAGTACGCAATGTTTTTTTGTATTTGTAGTAATCATAGATGACCAATCCAATGATAATCGGAATCGCGACGAACGTAAAGTTGAAGAAAGCATCTCGATAAGCATCGGGATGAAGTGTTGTCGTCAGGCCGGTTAAAAACACCATCACAAAGACTAGACTTTGCGCCACTGCATAAGGCAGTAGGTAGTGCAATGGGGTCCGCTTTCCTTTTTTGAACGGCCAGTATAAATAAAGTACCGTGGCTGTAACACCTGTCGCCACAAAACCAAACCGCATCAAAAGGTGCGCGTGCGTATCGTGGGTTTGACCCATAGTCAAGGCAAGCGTACTACTAATCAGTGTGAGTAGTGTGTATAGAGCTGAGGTCATCACACCCCATACCAATAAAGGTTTTTTCATCGTTTGTGTTTTCCTTTCGAATTCGTCTCTAGCTTTCAAATTATAGATAAGCTATAATCAAGGTATCTGAGTCTTAATAAATGAGGGCGTGAAAAAGCATGTCATTAACACATCTATTCTTTTCACCGGGTGGTGAAACAGAGCGCGTAGCCCGTCACATCCACAATAGAACAGGTGGTTCTTTAATCAATCTCACCTTGTTAAATGCCAGACATCATTTTGATACAACGCAAACTTATGAACATGTCGTCCTTTACATGCCCGTCTACTCTGGGCATGTACCGAAGCCCCTTCTATCCTTGCTAAAATCTTTGCAAGTAAATCGATTGAGCGTCTTAATCACTTACGGGGGTGTCACGACAGGGATTGCCTTGCGTGAAGTGACGAATGCCGTGACGCACAACACTTTAGTTTCCTATGCCATCATCCCTGTCCATCACACGTATGGGGGCCATCAAAACGCAATTGACATGCGTCAGCTTGATCCACTCGTTCAAGTCATAAAATATCCTACTGATCAATCGGTGACGACACCTAAAATACGCTGGCCTTTTTGGCTTGATTGGACTGAATCATGGCGCACCCGTTTCAATTATCGTTTAACGCATCATCCGAATCGTTGTATTCAGTGTGGTGCCTGCCAAAAAGTTTGTCCCGTTGCGGCCATCACTGAAGACTATCAACTTAAGCGCAGTTGTTTACGATGTGGACGTTGTGTCCGAACTTGTGAACAAAACGCATGGACAGCGAAACAATCCTGGTTTCTTAAACGCTACTTGAAAAAGCCACGCCGAGCACACTTTACGATGTGCTTTCACCCGCAAGATACGCATCCATGATTTGACACTCTGAGACGCCTTCAAGACAAAAACCAAGATGCTTGCGAATTTCTTGCATCGCTTGTGTCTTCTCGGTGTGTTTTTCCCTTGATGCAACCGCCAGTTCAATCGCAGAGAAAGGAATCATTTGACTTTTCATGTCATAAAAGCGTTTAAACTGTGTGAAATCTTTACACCGTTCTATTTTACAACTCGTGTGCAACCCTTTATCTTTGTCTGGACCAATCCAGCCAAGATGCTTTGTAATGACTTTTTTTACATGGAGC
>SKGI01000018.1 GCA_007117555.1 Candidatus Izemoplasma sp.
AGCCATGGTTGTTCGTGATTGTATCATCATTTCATAAGTCGAGGCTTGCACCCATGGACAATCCCCTGGCAAAAGCATGACATGGCTATCAGGTGCGCTGCAAGAGAGTCCTTTCTTGACGGATGTAAACATCCCAGCTACATGATGTTCGTTATTGATGACAATGAGATCTTTAAATCCCTCTAATTGCTTGGCGATGGCTTCATGATAAGCGCCTGTAACAACAATTATTCTATTTACAAAAGGCCGCATACCACACACGGCATGTTCAATAAGTGTTTGATCACCGACTGTCCAAAGCAATTTGTTGCTGCCGGCACGACGTGACATACCGCCCGCTAAAATAACCCCTTCAATCAATTTGTCACCCCTCAATGTTAAAAAAATATATCGTCTAATCCAATGGGTTTATCTATTTATTATAGCACGAAGGGCATGTGATATCTAGGGTACATTGCAAGAGAGGGATTGCCTAGAAAAGTTCTAAACAGTTGCCCTTAAGCGTTTTCATTATGCAAGGCATGAAAGGCATCATGTAAAACATCAATGAGGTCACTTGCAATAAGGCTCTCTCGATGTCGCAACTGCTCGACAAGTAGTCCTGCTTTTGCGTGTAAGGCTACCGCCTCACAACTTGCCTCAAATAGTGATTGATTCACTGCGATACGTGCGGCAATAATTCCTGCTAAGACATCGCCTGTTCCAGCTTTAGCAAGTGCAGAAGAGCCAAATGATATCCAACGCACACAGCCATCTATGACAATGAGTGTCACAGGTCCTTTTAAGACTAGTACAGCCTGGGTTCCTTGCATCACACGCTCTACGGTAGTCACTAAATCTTCATCCGTTTTTGGATCGACATCAAAAAATCTAACAAACTCGCCATAATGCGGCGTCAATACAACATGCGGACTCGCGAGTAGTTGAGACCGTGAAGGTTTTGCATAATGCAAGCCATCTGCATCAACTACGAGTGGACGTTTTTGCGCGATAAGTGATGAAATCACAGCTGTATAGTCGCTGCTTTTCTTACCTAAACCTGGACCAAACACGCACACTGCTTTATCACTGAATGCGCTGAGTGATTGTGTGTGATCTTCAAGTTGATACGTTTTCACCATGATCTCAGGCTGTTCAAACGTATAATAAGGCCTTAAAGTCTCGGGTATGACAATACTTGCAAGTCCCGAACCGGCGCGCATACTTGCTAATGCAGTAAGAATTGGGGCGCCCATCATATTTTCTGAACCCCCAAAAACTAACACATGTCCAAAGTGATACTTATGAACATTTTGTTTACGTAACGGAAATTTGCCTTCAAAGTCAGTGGGTGTCATATGTTGATGCGACCAAATGGACTCTACTGGTACAATCCCAACTTCAATGCGCTCAAGGTGCCCGCAAACATCTTGACCCTCACCTAGAAAATGCCCATATTTATACGCTTGAATGGCCCAAGTTTCCGTCGCTTGAATCGCACAACCAAGAACGAGTCCACTATCGGTATGCAATCCAGCAGGTAAGTCGATGCTAACAATCGGTTTTCTCGATGCATTGAGTCGCTTTATGACGTTTGCAAAAAGCCCTTTAATAGGTCTTGTTAAACCAAGCCCAAAAAGTGCTTCAAGAATCCAGTCGCTCTCTTTCACTTTAGTGTCTAACCACGCTAAATCACCTGGTTTTTGAATTCGGATAACATGCGACTTGATGCGTTCATAGACTTGTTGGTTTTCATCACTTAAGACGTTATTTTCAGACACGAGAAAAACCACAACATCCATGCCTTTTGCGAACATTTTTTCTGCAACGACTAGTCCATCGCCACCATTGTTGCCAGGTCCACACACCACTAAAGGTCGTTTATTTCGATATTGCTTCTTTGTAAGTATTTTATCAAAAAGTGCTTGACCTGCGCGCGCCATCAACATATGACTCGTTATTTGTTCTACAGTACATGTACGCGCATCCATCGCCCGCATCGTGTGTGCCGATACAATTCTGTTAGGCATCTTGTCACCTCTTTCTTGTCACTCTCATTATAGCAGTCCTAAATCAGTTGCTCAAGAGTTGGCCTATACGTTCAAGCACTTTGAGCGCTTTGATTACGAAAAACCGCCCTCCTAAAATACAAGAGGGCGGTTTGAGATAAGATAAGCGATGCTATATGGATCGACAGCTGGTTTTAAGCGTCATCAGGGTGCACGCCGAGTATCACTTCAGGTGACTCGATGGTTTCACCATTTCTAATATATTGTATTTGAACTACATCACCAATACGTGAATTCAGAATGACTTCACGCAGTTGATCAAAGTTAAACACAGGTACAAACGTGTCTTGATCTTGTGTCTTGTAACCAATAATGATGTCATTTTCTAGAAGACCCGCCGCTTCGGCTGCACTACCCGGTGTTGTACCAGTTACACAAACACCAAACGTTTGGCCACACGACCCGTAGACAGGGTTGGCCATAATCCCTAAAAACGGACGGCGTACTTCACCGAATGCTTCTAAATCACGAATTACACGTATCACCGTGTTTGAAGGCACCGCAAAGCCAAGTCCTTCAGTCGCATCACCTTGTGAGTCACGCATGGTTTTCAATGTATTAATACCGGCAATCTCACCAGATAAGGTAAACAACGGACCCCCACTATTTCCACGATTAATCGCGGCATCATGCTGGATGAACGCGGTGTTCAACGTATCGAGTTCTTTAAATCGTGTTAAACCAGAAACGACACCCATGGTCACTGTACCAAAATTATCAAAGCCGAGAGGATTGCCCATCGCAAAGACAAATTGACCAAGTTTAAGGGCATAACTATCTGCGAAATCAGCCGGTTCAAACGTAATCGGACTTGTAAATGTGAGCACGGCAATATCAGTTGTCGGATCGCTCCCGATGAACTCGATATCTTCAAAATCAATATCAAACAAGATGCCAAAGCGCTGATAAGTTATGGTCAGCGTTTCAAAGTCTTCGATGACATGATGGTTTGTGACAACATAGTATCGGTCATTTTCAAATTTATAGACCACACCGGATCCTGTGCCACCACCATTATCGCCCCGATCGTTTTGCACTCCAACGAATGCTGCGGCAGCCTGTTCAACCATATCGGTAATGACCGACTGCAACGATTGGGTGACCTCGATATCAGTTTGATCAATCCAACGGGCATAGAGGACTAGATTACTTGCGGGCATAACCGTCCCAGGAAAAACATAATTCTCGTAATTTGGGTCGGTATACCAACCACCGAATGTATAGCCCGTTCGGACAGGTTCTTGTGGCAAATGGATCGACTCTTGATAAGGGACATGAATGGGTTCAATGGATGCACCGCCCTCCGTCTTAAAGACAACTTGAAAGTTTGCCGGTTCAAAGCGCGGATAAAGCGTCGCATCGGCTTCAGGAGAATCGTTCAAATCTAAAGGCTCTAAAAGTGCCTCATCAAGATACCACCCAGTAAATGTATAGCCTTCACGCGCAGGTTCAGGCAGTGTCTCGAAACGAACACTATGATTTAAGCTTGCAATCGGATCGGATTCACCAGGAATAAAAAAATCATAGTCTATCCACTCATAAACAGCTTCTAACTGTAAGTCCCGATTCGGGACAGCCCCTTTTGTAAAGAGTGTATCCGTTCCCACTTCTTTCCAACCACTGAAGATACGATGTGGCAAAACCTCTGGTTCTGGCGCTTCAATCGGGGCACCAAATGGTTGAACCGTATCTAGAAGCACATTGTTTTCCGCCATAAACGTAATGGTGTACGTTTGCGCTTCCCAACGCGCATACAATGTCGTCGTTTCACGGATACTACCATCGTTCGCATACGGTCTTGTAAAACTACTATCAAAATACCAGCCTAAAAATTCATGACCAGTTTTTGTGACCTCAGGTATTTCATAGAAGCCATCTTCACGAATGTTTACACTTTCTAACTCATCTACTCCGACAAAAAAGACGCGGGTCCTTGCAGGTGCCATCTCACAGGCAGCCACTGTCAAAATACTGATAAAAACAAACAGTGTGATAAGTAACTTTTTCATGGGAATCACTCCTTTGAATGTGTGTACATTATATCATGAACCGAGTTAAATCTGCTTTGATTTGCCTTATTTCCATAAAGAAAAAAAGTGCATCATGGTCGCTAGCGACGCATGATGCTTTGATATTCTTGATATATATGTTTTGTCAGTTCACCAAGATCGGCGGTACTATTATCGATAATGCGATCGACGTGTGGTAAAGCTTCAATATTGAAATAGTCACGATCAAAGGCCAGGCGTGTCGCAATGTCTACTTCAGCATCACCGCGTTCGATCATCCGACATCGCCTAATCAGTTCTGGTGTTTGAATAAAAAAAATCATAATGGTGTCTTTTAACGTTTCATAAAGCGCCCGCGCGCCACGAACATCAACAATCAATACTTTATCATGCGCGGCATCTTTAAAGGCAGTGCCATAATAATGACCGCTGTAAAAAGATGTTTCTAAAAAGAAGTTTAGTTTCTCTTTTACAAGAAAATCCGCCTTACTCAAAAAGTGATAGTCGCGACCATTCACCTCATGCGCACGCGGTGGCCGGGTTGTATATGTGACCATTTTCTTAAACCCATGTCGCTCGATGAGCAGACGCGCGATTTCTGTTTTACCACTGGCACTTGGTCCAATCAATACTAACACGCGGCACCCTCCTTTGTAACGTCTTTGGTTCAGTTAAATCGTTTTATTTAAAGAAACCATTTGATCTTTTGGTTGTGTGACACGCACTTTAGCAAACGGCGCAAAAACTAGACCTAATAGGATAAAGGCAAGCACCACCATACTCATAAAGTACCAAAACCGTCCATATTGTGTCCATATAAACGCGAGCGGGTTACCAGAAGGGTTTTGTAAAAACATGTAGTTCGTATCTAAAATGATGTTCATGACACCAGACATAGCGACGGCAATAAAAAGAATGATAAATGCTTTGACAATGTCATAATAAACCGGACGATACCACTTACTCATAATGAGATATAAGGAAAAAAACAACATCACACCATGATAGATAAAGCTATGAAATGGCAACCAGTCTCCTTCAAACGGAAACCAAAAATAAGCCTTTCCAAGTACTGTCGTAGGATACGCAAATACTAGTAGGGCTGCCACCATGCCAACACCGTAAGCAAAGGGAAGAAACGCTTCGCGCCATGCTTTACGTCCAAAGGCAACGACAGGCATAGCATATAGTGAATAACTGCACAGTTGAAAGGGAAACTGGTGTACTGGAAGATGCCCACGATCACGGCCAATGAGCAAATACTTAATGACTTCAAGCCCAATAATTAACACGCTTGTGATTTTTAATACAGTCAGCGGTTGTGTTTTTCTCCGAATTAAAACTTGAAGTATGATGCCAATCAAACCAAAGACAAACAAAGCGCCAACGAGATGTTTTTGACCAAAGACTTCAGGACGTACTGATAAAATCATATCCCACACACCTTTCAATCATGGTTTTCATAAAATTACACATATCTACTAAGTTTAACAAGTGATTTCAAGTCAGGTCATTTTTATTTTATTCGGAGACTTTATGAAGGTAAAAGCGCCGTTGCCAACACAACAATAAGCACAAACACTAAAATTATGAATGCAAAAGCACCTAAAGCAAGACCCATAAAGTTCATAATTAAAGCCTCTTTGCTTGGATTACCTAAATCACGTTGCTGTTTAGTTTTTACTAAACCATAAATCGCCAAGCCAATGGGTATAGGACTGATATAAAAAAACCTAAAACCTAGACTTATCAGACCCGTTATAATGGATGCGAGCCCAAATAAAGCCGGTTGTGTTTTGAGTATCGAGATAACTTTATCCATGGTTGATGTCCTCCTCTTAAGCATACAGCGAAGCCTTATTCATTGTAGCATAACAACATTGAAAAGTGGCGTTAACTTTAGTAAACTTTCATATTTTCCAGTATTTCACGGCAATTTCAGCGGCTAGTTTCGCATTGTTTAGCATTAAGGCAATATTCGCACGCAAGCTTTCACCACCTGTTTTCTCCTTGAGAGCATCCAGTAAAAATGGGGTCACGCGCTTGCCTGAAACACCTGCTAACTTCGCATCATTTAAGGCATTGATGATGTGTGACTCAATCTGATCATACGGCAGCTCTGCTTCATGAGGAATGGGATTAGCAATGACGGTGCCACTCGAAAAACCAAGACGTTGTTTCGTCCGCATAAAACGCGCCACAGACTCCGGTGTTTCAAGTTTAAACTCTAAGCGGTATGGGCTTTGTCGGCTATAAAAAGCAGGTAAAACATCCGTTTGATAGCCGATCACCTCAACCCCTTTAGTTTCTAAATATTCAAGGGTTAGACCAAGATCTAAAATCGCTTTAGCGCCCGCGCACACAACGGTCACAGGGCAACTTGATAACTCTTCGAGATCACGTGATATGTCAAACGTTTTGTGTGCCTCACGATGCACACCGCCAATGCCACCTGTCGCAAAAATAGGAATCCCTGCTTGATGCGAAAGGACCATCGTTGCAGAAACCGTTGTCGCACCTGTTAATTTTTCCGAAATAGCAAACGCTAAATCCCGTTTACTTAACTTCATAACCTTATCTGCTTTAGCGAGTCTTTCAACTTCTTCTGGCGTCAAACCAATCGTAATCCGGCCATTAAGCAAAGCGATGGTGGCGGGAATAGCACCCGCTTGTCGGATCACACGAGAAACCTCTTTTGACATACTTAGATTATCTGGGTAAGGCATCCCATGAGATAAAATGGTTGATTCGAGCGCAACAATAGGGCGTTTTTTTATTAACGCATCTTGAACTTCGGGGTGGATTGTGAGTCGCATGATATGACACACTCCTTTACAGTAAGTTCTAAAAGCTTCGGTGTTAAATATTCCGATACAGCATCGCGGCTCTTTAGCGCGATGCTTGACATAGCTAAGCCATAAATTAAGGCATCTTTATGGTGACGTCTAGCATAAATAACCCCTGACATAAAGGCATCGCCTGCACCCGTCGTGTTGACGATATCTTTTTTAGCACGGAGAATCGGCTTATGGCAAATGCCGTCTACACACCCATGTAAAGCACCGGCAACGCCTAAAGTTAAAAACACATTTTTGACTCCTTGTTCAAGCAAAGCATGCACATGAACTTCAGGTGATGCCGCTTTAGGTTCACCACTTAAAGCAGCGGCTTCAAACTGGTTGACTTTTAGGCCATCAATATGCGCTAAATACGGTTTGAGTCGAGACGCTTTTGCGACTGATATCGCATCCGCATAAATCGGTCTTGGTACATGTGAAGTGATCCATGACCAAGTTTTTTCTGCAAGATTTGCATCAAGTACAAGGCAGTCAGCCTGAGATAACGTGGCGATATGTTTTACGAAAAACCTTTCATCTAAAACGTCTAAGTTCGCCATATCTGATACCGCTGTCATCATATCGCCCTTCGCATCAAGCATAGCAACATAGCGATTGCTTTGTGCTTGTAAAACCGCATGCACCTTAGCGCCAAGGTGCTCAAGCCGTTGTTTGATCAAGCGACCGTCTTGATCTTGAGCTAAAGCCGTTAAAAAGACTGGTTCTAAGTGCAGTCGCGCCAAATTTTCAGCAATATTTCGCCCCACGCCACCTTGCGCAATATGGACTTTTCCAGGATTTGAGTCGTGCTTTTTCAGCATTTGATCGGCTTGGGCAAAAATATCAATGTTTGCCGCCCCGATTACAACAACTTGTGCCATTGCCATACTCATGTCCTTAACCGCGCTCGATGCAAGGGCTCATATCTTAGAACACCATCACGGCGAATGCTTGCAAAAAGTGTCAGCGTAGAAACGATGATTTCTTTATCGTAATAGGGCATGGGATGGGCTGGGTTGATACGATTATTAAAACGCACTTCACGGGCAACGGTAATATGAGGAACCAACTTTTTTTCGTCAAAAGGCAGTTCCGATTCTATCAGTGCCGGCCTTAATGAAGCATCGATTTGTTGTAAGGTTTCTTTTCCACGCTTAACAGAAACATACATTAATTTCTTTTCACCTTTTCCAAAAGAACCTAAATCACCAATCGTTATGGGAAAGGGTTGAAACTTAAAAGCAATGTCATCAAGCAACTCACTGATACGATCAATTTGTGTAAGTTCCACAAGCCCAATATAGCGGAGCGTCAGATGCACATTGTCATACTTTGTAAAGTTCCCACCGATTGCAGTGCTTTTTAAGTAACTTTGAACGACTTGGATGTAATCTTTAACCGCTGCATCAAAATCGATACCAATAAAAACACGCATGCAAGGTCACCTCCGCATGTAAGTATGCCTGCAAATATACTGAAAATAAACAAGTAAAAAATAGCAATGCATATGATTAGTTATGAAAATTATATTTGATATAATTAAATTGTAAAAAATATTCATAAAGGAGTGTTTTAAAATGAAAAAAATAAGTATGCTAATTGGGTTTTTTGCCCTTTTTATGACTTTAGCCGCTTGTGAAGGCACGACGACAACAACACGTGACAACGACACCAATGGCAACATAGTTGACAATGGTGACAATGGTGAAACAGAATGGCTAGAATTGACGCTAGAGGAACTTGCAGAATTTGATGGCCGTGAGGGTCGGCGTGGCATCATTGCTTATGAAGGTTACTTATATGAAGTCACCGATTCACCTCGTTGGCGTAATGGTGTGCATGAACCGGGTATAACGGCAGGTAACGATTTAACAGACGAACTCAACAACAATATCCGTCATGGCGCGGAAATGCTCAATAGAGTTCCCCGCATCGGTGAACTCGTAGACTAGTCGCCTTTTTCAAAAAAGCCGCACTTCATCGCAATGATGAAGGACGGCTTTTTAATTGGCGCGGTCTTTAAACGATTAAACTCGCGATAAAGACTGAAAGATGGAATACCGACCAAACCAAAACAAATAAAGAGGCGCTGCTTGCGGCAATGAGTATACCAATCTTAGCCGCAATGATCGGTAAAGTCTCTTCGGATGATGCAGCAGCCACATCGCTTGGTGCGGCTTCAGTCGTTTCAGCTATCGGTTCTTCTTTGGCAGCTTCTGGCGCAGCTTCTGGCGCTTCTACCTTTTTCTCAGGTTCTTTTTCGGTTGGTTTAATGACTTTTTCAACGGTTTTCTCAGTTGTAGCAGCTACGGCAGCTTCCGGTGCAGCGGCTTTCTCTGCAGAAACACCTGGTTCTTGATAATCGCGTTTCGTTGTCATCACATTTTTAAGAATATATTCAACAATCATCTCTTTACTCATATAAGCACTCGCAACGATATCATTCGCTTGAGCAAAAGTTTCGAGATCTTTTACCGTTTTACTAAGCAATTCTTCACGTAAACTATCTGTTAACTCACCGCGACGTTCAAGCACGTCAAAAATGATTGCGCGGATGTCAGCTTTTTTCAACGTTTTGGGGACGCTAATGCCGTACTTGTTGCCGATGTGAACAAGTTCATTGACGGTTGAACTACGTTGACAAACCGTTCTAAACTCATCGGGTGTCAAGCCATCGATTTCATTGCGGGCATCCACAAAAACAACGCGC
>SKGI01000060.1 GCA_007117555.1 Candidatus Izemoplasma sp.
AAACACAGTGTGGAGTGAAAAGGTCTTTCCTAATCTTAAGGGTGAAAAAGCGAATGAAGCCTTATGGGACGCTATCTTTAAAGCATGTCGCGTTAAAGAAAATAATAACCCCGTAAAAGAATGGGAGCTTCATAACGAAACCTTAAGCAAACACAATAGTATCCTAAATGACCTTCAATTTGATACCCTTCACTTCAATAACAGTTTAGGTACAGATATTACCATTAAACTCGTTGACAATCATGTTTGGGCTGGTGGCAATGAACACACAACATCAGGAGTTGAATTTAATCCTAATATTCCAACTGAAGAAACCTTTACAATGCCTCATAAATTCGGGGTTAATGGTAAGGTTATCGCAACAAAACCACTCAATTATCAAGGCAATCTTATCGAAGATTTCTGGTTAGAATTTAAAGACGGAAAAGTTATCGATTATGATGCTAAAATAGAAAAGGAAACTTTAAAGAACCTCGTAGAATTTGACGAAGGCAGTTCGTATCTTGGTGAAATAGCTTTAATATCGCATGACTCGCCGATTAATAACTCAGGTATTTTATTTTTGAACACCTTATTTGATGAAAACGCCTCGTGCCATATGGCACTTGGAAGAGCCTATCCTATGAATCTCAAAGATGGTGTGACAATGGATGAAAAAGGTTTAGAAGCGGCTGGCGCAAACTTATCAAAAACTCATGTTGACTTTATGTTTGGCAGTGCCGATATGAAAATTACAGGCATTCATAAAGACGGTTCTAAACGCGTTATTTTTGAACACGGTGATTTTGTCCTATAAGCACAATACGATACACCCCACTTAATTCATTCCTTCCCATCTTAAGCAATCGAACTCTTATTAGTTTTTGGAGGCCTCTATGAAAAAAATAACTTTATTGTTTACGTCGTTTGTCTTTTTACTTACCCTGATGGCTTGTGATGGTATACCCAGTCCAAACGGCGATACAACACCCCCCGATGACAACACAATCCCTAATGATTCTTGGCTTGTTTTATCAAGCAACATTGAAGCCGCTACCTTAACATCAAGTCCTGACCCCATTACAGCATTGTCTACGGAAGTCTCGATTTCTGCGAGTGAAGTCGCTGGTTATCGCTTTGATTTTTGGCGTGATGTCATCACCGGCCTCGCATTATCGCCCGATGCACAACATACGTTTACTTTAGAACACGAAAGACGTATCGAGGCTGTCTATGTTGAAGAATATCGTTTCAGCATGAACCTTTACAGCAATCTTGATGACGCACGGTTAAGGCAATCTGGTTCAGGTATTTACACAAAAGACAGTGCTGTTCATATTGAAAGTGATGCGGTCGGTGAGTATGTCTTTTTACATTGGCTTGATTATTTTAGTCGCGAAATTGTAAGCACTGAAGCTTCTACTTCTTTTGAAATGACTGAAACTAGACATCTTGTAGCTGTTTATGGTTTGTTTGAAGCACCGACTGTCTATTATGAAACCGGTTTTGAGAATTCAAGCAAAACAAGTTATGCCGCGCAATCGATCGCTGTCGATGGTCGTACATGGCTTTTCGATGATGCACTCATCGGCACCTTACCAAATGATAAGCGCAATGGTTCACGGTCAGTCCGCATTCAAAACAATGGGCATATGACTTCAGAGTTCACCGTTTCACATTTGCACCGAGTGCAGTTTTCTTACGCATCTTATGGCAATGACCCTGTCGCATCAGTGATGCTAGATGTTTCTAAAGATGGCATTACTTGGGACACGCTTACGACTGTTCAAACAACCGCAAATCTTACCCCAATATCAGTCGATGTCGATGCCGCCCATCGACACGATGAAGGGGTTTACATCCGGATAAGAAAAACAGGAGGAACACGTGTTAATATCGATGACCTTGTTTTAGAACATCAACCTTTAACCATTCCACCCTTACCACAAGATACGTCAGGTTCTGGCACTCGCTTCCCAAATACAAGTACACGTCTCACTTTAGAACTTGATACAGTACAACAGTATTTCTCTTATCAAGATGATTGGTCCCCGACTTCATGTCAGGCGATTGATCAAATTACCAATGCCATCATCGAATGTTCAGTCTATGGTTCAGTCGATACTGCGCAACTTGGGTATCACCATGTGACGTATTACGCCCAAGATGAAGACGGTTTCTTCGCTTCAGAGACTGTTGAAAAAATCGTCTTTAGAGACGCTTCATTACTTGAATTAACTTACGATGACTACTACAGTGGTATTGATGGTTTATATGGCGAAGCGCTTTTACTAGCACTCCGCAACATTGTCCAAAGTGGCATGACACTTCAATCTTATGGCGATGCGCGTGTTATTCTTGCAGAGGCCGATGAAGATCCTAATAATCCCGATCACGTCCTTCTCATTTATAATCGTGCCTCAGTGACTGCTTTATGGGATGGCAACACGTGGCATCGCGAGCATGTTTGGCCAAACTCTCGGCTCGGTGTCCCTAGAGCAACTAACACGACCCGGAGCATCGCCACTGATTTACATAACTTACGCGCCATCAATCCTTCAATCAATAGTAGTCGCTCCAATAAGTTCTTTGACTTTGAGACAACTTCTTTTACCTATTATCCAGGTGAAGACCGTGGAGATGTGGCCCGTATTTACTTTTATATGATTACTGCTTGGGATCATCTTGTCTTGCGAGATACATTGGCTGATGAGCAAACAACTTACACAATTGAAGGGGCCATTCAAGGCGTCTTGTCGACACTCCTTTTCTTTCACTATGATGATCCTGTCGATGACTTTGAGCACCAACGTAATACCATCATCTATCAGTATCAAAACAATCGTAACCCTTTTATAGATTTTCCACATCTTGTCGATTTAATCTTCTATGATCATCCCGCACTGCCTGTTCCAGAATAATACTTAAAACGTTTAGTGACGCTTAAGTCATTGAACGTTTTTCTTTTGAGTCCCGAGGCGTTTGATTATAAAAAAACACGGTTTCCCGTGCCCGTTTTCTCAGTGGCTATTTATGTGAAATACGATGGTGGAGCTGACGGGACTCGAACCCGCGACCCCTAGCATGCCATGCTAGTGCTCTCCCAGCTGAGCTACAGCCCCATCGATTCACGTTTCCGTTATTTACTTATCCATTAAAGGTTAAACAATGTAGTGATCGTGGTGCGGTCGATGGGATTTGAACCCACACGTCCTTACGGACACTAGCGCCTGAAGCTAGCGCGTCTGCCGTTCCGCCACGACCGCAAGGCGACTAAGTATGAAAACTAAGATTTTTAAATATTTGAAGTAATGTCAATATAAAAAAAATGGAGCCGCAGACGGGAATCGAACCCGCAACTTCAGCATGGCAAGCTAATGTTTTACCATTAAACTACTGCGACTTTTCAGATTGCATAACTATTATACATAATCTATATTAATTAATCAATGGCATAACGCTTTTTTTTTCAACTCTTTTAGAAGCGTCTCAAAACAGATGTAACTAAGCTATTTTTCAGCGCTGAAAAAGAAGCGATTCCCCTGATCGTTTTTGAAAAACTAAACTGACTCAGGGGAGATTACTCCGTTTCAAATAAAGTGATTTCTATATCGCAAATACTTTGATAAAAAGGTTGGTCATGAGAAACGAGAATCAATGTCCCTTCATACTGAATTAACGCTTCTTGTAAGGCATCTTGCGCGGCAGCATCCAGGTGGTTCGTCGGTTCATCCATAATCAATACATTGCTTTTTTGGTGTCTTAACAAGGCCAAGCGGATTTTTGTCTTTTCACCGCCTGATAATGTGCCAATCGGGCGTCTTGACACATCAGGGTCGATACCATGTTGGCCGAGTAAGCGTAAAACATCTTGTTTTGTAAACTTTGGATAGGCATCATGAATGACTTGAAAAGGTGTCAACTGATCGGGTAAATCAGATTCTTGCGCGAAATAGGCAATATCAGCTGTATCAATCCATTGGCACTGTCCGCCTAAAGCTGGTACATAATCAAGAACTGTCTTAACTAAAGTGGACTTGCCAATGCCATTTTTACCCGTAATAACCACTTTTTCTCCCTTCATAATCACAAACGAAAGGGGTTCAACTAGCGGCTCAGAATACCCAATCGTCAAGTCTTCCGTGATAAGGACATCACGACCGGTACTGCGGCCATAAGGAAAGTTAAACCGATACGTTCGACTCGAGCGTGGTGCTTGGATTCTCGGTAGCTTCTCAAGCATTTTACGACGACTTTGAGCGCGTTTCGTGGTCGAGGCACGGACGATATTTTTTTGGATGAAATCTTCAGTTTTTTCGATGAGTTTTTGTTGGGCATTGAAGGCCTTTTTTTGTTGTTCATGACGTAATGCGCGTTCTTTGATATAATAATCAAAATTACCTTTATACCGTGTGATTTGACCACTTTCTAACGCTAAGACTGTTTCCGCAATCGCTTGCAAAAAGGGTTCATGATGCGACACAACAATAAATGCTTTGGCGTATTCTTTTAAAAATTTCGTCAACCATTCAATGTGCTTAATATCTAAAAAGTTCGTCGGCTCATCAAGGAGTAACACGTCGGTATCATCAAGTAACAGTTTACCTAAAATAATTTTCGCGCGCATGCCACCTGATAAATGTTTGATTTTCATATCCATTAAATCCATCGATAAGCCTAAACCATGAACGACTTTACCAATGTCCGATTTAATTTGATAAAAGTTATCTTCAAGTAATTCTTCGCCGAGTGTCGCCGCACGATTTAAGGCACGTGTCTGAGCTTTTTCTGGTAAGTTGACTGCTTGTTCGTAAAGTGATTGCATCGTTTTTTCTTTGTCAAAGAGTGGTTTGAATACTGTATGCAAGTAATCTTCTACCCGTTGCTCTCCATCGAGCGTCGCATATTGATCAAGATAACCAATCCGAATGGATGGTGCCCAGTTGATGGTGCCTTGATCGGGTTTGAACTGTTGCGCAAGCAATTTGAGTAGCGTCGTTTTTCCAGCCCCATTAGGCCCAACTAAAACAGCATGCTCACTGGCAAAAAGCCGCATCGAAGCGGCTTCATAAAAATTGCCTTCACCATAACCAAAAGTTAAGTTTTCTACGTCTAATACACTCATGCTGTTCACTCCTAATGTATCTGATACCATCATAGCATAAAATCATGCTGCTTGAGACTTGTTTTTCATTAAACAAGGTGCCGCTAAGCGGCACCTTGACCGTGCATCATACGGTTTACTCTTGATCAAACACTTCAATGATGACCGTTGAAAAACCGTGTTGGAAAATCGGAATCGTTGATAACACTTCGAGATAACGCGGACGTGGGTGTCCTTCGCCCATGACGGCATCTACCGCTTGCGGTAAGGTCATGCCCGTTTGTTGTGCAGTGCCATAAATGGTAAACATATCCGCGACATCGACACCATAAAGTGCCGCAAGATTGACCATATTTTTCGCTTCATTTGCACTTAAGCCTTGCGCTTGAAGGGCCGCTACAGTCCCATTGTAAACTAGCGTGTCAGAGTAAGGCCCAATGGCTGCCGCAAATTGATTGCTGACGACTCGTAAATCTTCTGCTGCACTTAAGAAATCAAAGGGACGATGAATGACACGTTCACCGACGCCATCAAACAGCTGCAAAACATACTCAGAACCGGTCGTCGGATACAAGTCATCATCGACGGCACCACGCGATGGTTCTGTCAGTAAAATAAAGTTAATTTTTTCTGTTGGTAAGCCGGTGACTGGATTCGCCCTTTCTTGAATGATACTTTTGTGTACTGGGGCAAGTTGGTTTTGAATTTGGCTTTTAAGTTGTAAGGCGACAACACTCATCGCATACGCTTTAAACCATGCTTCTTCACCAGAAATCCAGTTATCGATCACGGTTTTTTCATCTAGGATTAGCGTTGGGTTATCTAAACCATCGCCTTCTTTATTGTCAACCATATGGATGGCTGCGCCACCACTTTGACCGATTTCAGAACGATAAATCGCGACACCCGTTGCACCATGAATATAGATACTATTGGCCCAAGACTCATACACTCGAACATCGTGTAATGTCATCATGACAGGCATCGTTTGTTCTACATCTTGTGCACCGTGTGCCGTATTAAAGAAAGGAATCAACATATAGCCAACGCGCAAGTTATTAAACGTACTGCTTCCACCACGGACCATCAAGCCATTATAGCCGCCAGAATTGCGCGACATCAACTGTTCCTGATTGGCAATTTCTTCCGCAGAGAGACCATAGTTAACCGCTGGCGTTGTGGTGTTACCAAGAAGGGTTAAATTGTTGATTTCAAAATGATTATCATTCACTCCAGGTGTCATCGAATCAGACACATCGTAATAAAACATCGCAATTTGCACATTGATAACTTCAAAAGCGGCGGAGTAACCTAGAATGCCCGAGCCACTTGTCGCGTTGCTGAAAGGCAAGTCAGAGCCATCAATAATCATATAATTACCATGAATAACCACATGATCTCCCGATGTTTGATCACTGGCCCGGCCATAAACATTCCCATTGATTTCACCCGTTGCGGGTACGCCGCGAACGTTGATCGGTGAACCATCTGGATTCATTTGGTTTGCGTCGAGTTCAGCGGTAATATTCCGGTGGATATTGAGCGTAGACACTTCGAGATTACCAAACAGTTCCCGTAACATATCATTCGTGAACACATTGTATCCCTCATTGACAGTAAACTCGAATATAACAGGCTCAACTTGCATCATCAAAGCTTGATAACGCGGTTGCACCACTAAAGTAAACTGTTGATTGACTGCCGCTTCTGTAAAACGGAAACGATGGGGTTCAAGTGTTTCAATATACAACGCTTGTTCTGTTACACTCAATGGTTCTGTATTGTCATTTAGGTAAAAATCGTAAACCAACATCGTTTGCTCAAGGGCAATCCGCTCACCTGCGTTATCGATGATCCGCAAATCAACGTGGAAGCCATTTTGAGCCCCGACTTGATAAAGCGTCGCTTCTTCACTTAAATAGTCAGACTCTTCTGAAACACCGGCGAGGAACGTTTGGTAATGTGTCCCAGCAGTAAACTGATTAATATTGGCAACGACACGACCATCATAAATGACAGGTTCTCCCTCATCAACACGCATGGAGAAACGGAAGCTGCCGACTTCTCCTGTCGTTGTCAAAACATTATTCGCCGCAATGATACTCCCATGGCCGCTAATAATCTCAAACTCATAGCGTGATGAGAAATTATATGTCATATTTGCATAAAACACATAACGACGTAATGTTTGACCTTCAAGCTCAAAATCTTCAACTATGAAGTAATCATGTGTGGTAACATCTGTAACATCGCCTTCAATATCTGCATCTACTGCAATGTGTAACGTGTCCGACCAAGGTGCGTCATAATGATTGATGTCATCGCCTAGAGCACGGATTGCAAGATGATGAATGCCTGGTGAACGCATCATTCTAAAAGCGTCAAAATATACGCTTTCAGGCGATACAGTCAAAGCGACAGAATCGCCCTCAATGACAAACTGCTCGATGGGGACTTCAAAAAAGATCCCATTGAGACGAAACTCAATGACAGTAGGCAGTGTTTCTAAAGACCCTAAACCGGATATATGGAACGTAATTTCTGTGTCGCCTTCATCCCCATAGCCTTGTTCAACCGTCAGTTGACTGGCTTTAGCAATCGGAGGTAAGAATGCCCATTGTGCATATAAAGTCACCGAACTATCAAACTGGCTAAAGCGCATGGCATCTATACTCAATGGTTCGCCCCCTTCAGGGCTTGTAAACCAGCCAAGGAAACGATAGCCAGGACGGCTTAACGTCCAAACAGGTGAAGCTTCGGTCAAAATATAATCAGAACTTCCGTCATCAACCGCAAACAAGCGCATCGCTTCTTCGCTTATAAATGTTACGGTCTTTTGACCACTCAAGTAATATACGGCGCGGATGTCGAGATTTTCTCGAACCCGACTGATGCCTGTCCGCTCCCACTGGCCATTGAAGGCAGAATCGGTGATGACGATTTCAGGTAAATCCTCTGTGAAATCATTATCAAAATGAACTTGAAAGTGATGTTCCTCTATACCATCATCCGTGTCAGTCGGAATAAAACCTGCGACTGTTTTATTTTGGATAAAACGAATGGTAAAACTGATTCTAACATAATAAACACGTACATCTTCAACATCATCTGAAAGCGTTAGTTGCATCGCTTCATCCTCGTATGTAATACCATCGATGACTACGTGTGAAAAGACATAGCCTTCAAAACTACGAATCGGTGAAACGGTGTCGCCATACGCTAGATTACTCAATGTGAACGGCACCTCTGCGGCATCCATAAGTTGATCATCTAAAATTAGTTCACCGGTGTCAAAATCTTCACGCAAAAATACGTGATGGCCTTGAACACTATAAGCTTGTTCAATCCAACGGGCATACACTGTTGTATCGCGCGGGGGCATTGTTGTAAACTCAAACGGTTCACTGAAATCGGCATCTTGATACCAACCACCAAAATCAAATCCCGCACGTATAGGCATATCGACTGAATCGATTGTACTGCCAAATGGCGCAGTGATGGATGCCATCTCTGTGCCACCATACGTTTCGAATGTCAAGGTATAGCTATTTAGACTCCAACGCGCATAGACCGTACGGTTTCGCATCAGTGGTGCGCTATAATCAAACGGCTCTGTTAAACCCGTATCGACAAACCACCCTTCAAAGGTATGACCGGTCCGTACAGGTTCAGGCAATACATCGAAAACATGGCCTTGTTCAACGCTGATGGCGTCCATACGTTCCCCGCCATTAGTCACAAAGCTCAGATTCACTTGTTGTTTTGTACAGCCAAGCAAGACAAATGTTAACACCAACATTGCTAACAGTGCCGTGCGGATGCGTGTTAAAGCAAAACGTTTTTGATTGTGCATACTAAAACCTCCTAAAATTTGGTGTTGTGTATCGATGGATTTTTGTACAAATTCAACGCTTTAATCAAGATCTGGTACATCGACATGACCCGATGGCTTAAACCACAAAGTCAAGGCGACACTATTTTCAGTCCGTACATCACGAAGTGTGATGGTCACCATCGGTTCGCGACTCGGATCATTGAAAAAAACATACACGGTCTGCTCAACGGGATCAATTTGCACATTGACCGCTGAAGACGGGCTCGCAGAGACGCGAATATCTGCCCCTGCTTGAATGGGATCAAGCGTATAGTGAATCGTATAAAGATTGTTGTTGATGTCAACGACACCCCGTACATCTTTAAACAGATCACCCGCACTGTTCACATCGTCATAATCATCAATTAAGATCGCGCGGACCGGTTCACGGCTA
>SKGI01000133.1 GCA_007117555.1 Candidatus Izemoplasma sp.
GTGTCTCATGCGACGCATCATAACGCCCTAACTCTTTCAACTTTCTACTCGCTTCATAAATCGTTTCAAGAGCTTGATGGTCGTTAAATAGGGCTGTCGCTTCTTTGAGTGATTGAAATATTGCATCAAAGTTTCGTAAGCCTTCTAATTCTCTTTCTAGTGCTTCTTCTTCATCTTGCTCGAGTTGATGCTTATTTAACTCTTCTAACTGAAACACTTGAAATTCATGCTGTTCGAGTTGTTGTTGTCGAGAATTTTTTAGTGTCTGATAATCTTTCAGCGCTTTTAAATAGTTTTCGTGATCTTGTTGATACTGTGTTTTCAACGGCAGCACGGATGGATCATAAAGATCAATCAACGATAAATATGTATCAGGATTAATGAGTCGTTTTGTATCATGTTGACTGTGAATATCTGCTAAGTGTTGCGTTAAAGAGCGGAGATCTTGTAACGTGACCGGTGTCCGGTTAATTCTAATTGTATTCGCGCTATTAGCTGATATTTGCCGTGTGATCATACACTCACGATCGCCCCCATCTATTCCAAGCGCTTCTAAGGCATTCACAGCTGGGGCTGCAAGATTGGTGAATAATCCTTTGATTTCACAATGATCCGCCCCTGTTCGGACCACATCAGCGCTTGCTCGATCGCCAAGTAAAAGGCCGATTGCATCAATGAGAAGACTTTTTCCCGCACCGGTCTCACCCGTAAGTGCTGTCATCCCAGCTTGAAAATCGACTTCGATGTTTTCCAAAATGGCAAAGTTTTTCACTGCTAAATACTGTAACATCGAATTCCTCCTACTGCCACATGGCATGCGCTTTTTCAACGATATCCAAAATATTTATGTCCGCAGAGTTACTTGGGGTAATGAAACATAGAAACTCTATATTACCACTGCCCCCCTTAATAGGCGAGGGCATTAACTTTGACAAATATAAAGCTTGATCTCGAAGCGCTGATTCAAATTGCTTAAGCAAACGGATGTGCTGTTTTTTATCGCGAACAACGCCACTTTTAGGTGTTTCAGGTGAAGCAAACTGCGGTTTAAAGAGTACGAGCATTGGGCCTTGGTAAAATTTCACTGCATGGGCAATCAATGTTAATGATGCGATAAAACTTACATCCATGACAAGGAGGTCTACACCTGAAAAAAATGTGGCGTCTGTGTTAAGAAAATGCATGGATTCATACAAAGTCACTCGCGGATCTTCCGCAAGTTTTTGCACCATTTGATCACGGCCGACATCTACCGCGATGACTTTGCGTGCCCCCTGTTTTAAAACACAATCAGTGAACCCACCAGTCGAAGCACCTACATCCAATATCGTTAAATTGTGAACGTCAATCTCAAATGTGCGCAAGGCGGCTTCAAGTTTAAGGCCACCCACACTAACATAAGGATTAAACGGCGTCAACGATTCCACTGTGTCGGTTGTAGTAAGCATGTAAGCAGGTTTTTTCACCACTTGTTGATTGACTTTTATCCGTCCAGCACGAATTTCTTTTTGTGCGCGTGCACGGCTTGAAATCAAACCCTTTTCGACTAACCACACATCAAGACGCATGACGCATTGACTCCACTTTTTTAAGGATACTTGCGACATCAAGACCATGGCGTTTTAACATGGTTTCTCGATCCCCTTGCGGAATGAATACGTCATCAAAAGCGATATGTTCAAACACTTTCGGAACATGATTCATTGCTGCAAGTGCAGCTAAGATTTGTTGGCCAAGCCCGCCTTGTCTTTGCGATTCTTCAATGACGAGTAACGGAATATCGGGTGAAATAGACTGAAGCATTTTATAATCGAGTGGTTTAATATACCGAGCATTGATTAGACGAACTGATTGACGTGCAAAAACATCCGCAAGATCACCTACAAGTGTTCCAAACGTAATCACCGTCAAATCCTTACCTTCTAAGATAATTTCCCACGAAGGCTTTATCGGTGGCACAGTTTCGAGATTCGCTTCATAAATTGGTGTCAGTTGTTTGGGATATCGAACCGCGATCGGACCCTCATGTTGTGTCAGCGCATAGTTTAATAGACCATACAATTCTTCAACATCTTTCCCGTGTGCTACAGTCATGTTCGGTATATGAGAAAGCATCGGAATATCAAACACACCTTGATGTGTTTCCCCATCACCACCAACTAATCCAGCGCGATCGATGCCAAGCACCACATGCACGTTGTGGCGGGCGAGGTCATGTAGAACCTGATCATAGGCCCGCTGTAAAAATGTTGAATAAATGCTGACAAAGACACCCACACCTTTTAAAGCCATGCCGGTCGCCATCGTTAAGGCTGTCTGTTCTGCAATGCCAACATCAACAAGTCGGTCAGGATAACTTTCCGCAAACGTCTCCAATTCTGAACCTGCAGTCATAGCCGGTGTAATCACAAAAAACTCGGGATGCCTTTTAGCGTGGTCCCTTAGAAAACGAGTGACCGCTTTACTGTATGACTCATGGTTATGAACTGGCTTAACCGTTTTTGCGCCCGCTGCAATCTCAAAAGCTCCGACACCATGCCACTGGCCTGTCTGATCCAATTCAGAGGGTGCATAACCGCGCCCTTTTTGCGTTCGAACATGAATGATACACGGTTTCATTGTTTGTTTAGCAACTTTAAACGCTTTAAGTAATGTACGCAAGTCATGACCATCTAAAGGACCATAGTAGTCATAACCCATATCCTCAAAATAAGATTGGCCAGCAATAAAACCTTTAATTCGTTTTTCGACTCGGTAAGTGATGGGCCTTAATGGTCTCGGAATAATTTTGAGTGTTTTCGAGCGTATGCCACGGATGCCACTGCGGAGTCTGATTTTTGATAAAACTTTTGACAAATAACCTACATTTGGGCCAATACTCATATCGTTATCATTAAGGATGATAATGGGATGTTTTGCTTCATCGTGTCCCATAAAATTCATCGCTTCTAGTGCAGCACCACTCGTAAGTGCTCCATCACCAATCAACATGACCACATGACCAATACTTGGCTTGACTGTTTTCGCCTGCAACATCCCTGCCCCAGCCGCTAAACTCGTCGATGAATGACCCGCCTCAAACACATCATGGATGCTTTCAGACCGCTTAAGAAAACCACTGAGTCCATCGGTTTGACGGAGCGTTGGAAACTTTTTTGCGCGACCCGTCAATATTTTGTGTGTATACGCTTGATGACCCACATCAAAAATCAACTGATCTTTAGGTGAATCAAACACTGTATGCATGGCGACAGATAACTCGACCGCACCAAGATTGCTTGATAGGTGACCTCCTGTCTTTGCGATTGACTCAATAAGAAAAGTCCGGATATCCTGACAAAGAGCATCGAGTTCGTCGACGCTTAATTGTTTGAGAAAATCCGGATTCTCTATCGTTTCAATCTTCAAGTCTCTCGCTCCTATTCTTCGCTATCAAACGGGGCTTCTTCACCCGTTTTTGTCATCACTTTAGTCAACACCTTTTCAGCATCTTCAAGCAACGTTTGGCAATGTTCAGCCAACTTTCTTCCTGCTTCATATTTTTTTACAGCTTCTTCAAGCGGCAGTTCACCTTCTTCAAGTGCCGCAACAATCGTTTCAAGTTCCTTGAGAGCCTCTTCAAATGACTGCTTAGACATGCTTATCACGCTCCTTTGTTTTAGTTAATATTTTCGCTTCGGCCGTGCCATCTTTAAAGCGGATGCGGACATCCATGCCTATTTCTAAATCAGCGATCGATTTAATAAAGCGTCCTGCATGATCAACAAGGGTGTAACCTTTGTCCATGATGTTTAAAGGGTTGGTATACGATAAGTGCATCTTTGTGCTTGCAAGTTGTTCATGACGGCGCTTTATCACCCAATCATACGCACGGTTCAGTTGTTTTTCTTTTTCTTTAAGTCGCTCATCCATCCGCGTCATTTTTTGTTTCGGGTGGGTTAAGACAAGTTTTTCTAGTAAATGTTCAAGTGGCCTTGCATAAAGCATCGTAATCCGTGCTGGATCACGAAAGACATAACGCTCTGTCAGATTGCTCAATGCTTTTTCCTGTTGATTGACAAGCCGTTGCGTCGCTTCAAAAAGTCGTTGACGATAACTTTCAAGATCGCGCAATAATGTTCTTTGATCTGGCACCGCTATCTCTGCGGCACCTGATGGGGTGGGGGCACGGACATCCGCCACAAAATCCGCAATGGTAAAGTCTGTCTCATGGCCTACAGCAGAAATAATTGGGGTGTACGCTCGAAAAATCGCATCCGCTACCATCGCTTCGTTAAATGCCCATAAATCTTCAATGCTGCCGCCGCCCCGACCCACAATAATGACATCATTTTCTAAGTTTTCATCCGCTTTTCGGATGTTTTCAACCAGTTCATATTTAGCCTGCTCACCTTGAACGGTCGTTGGATACACGAGCACTTTAGTCAACGGATAACGACGATTGATGATATGAATAATATCGCGCACAGCCGCCCCTGTCTTTGAGGTGATGACCGCCACTTGCCGAGGGAAAGGGGGCAGTGGTTTTTTATGTTGTGCATCGAATAAGCCAGCTTTTTCAAGTTGATCTTTCAGTTCAAGATACGCTTGATATAAGTTTCCTAGACCAGTTTCCTGCATCGTATTCACATACACTTGATATGAACCTGCCACCTCAAAAACACTGATATAGCCACGTACAAGCACTTTCATCCCATCTTTTGGCGTAAAAGGCACTTTCGCGGCATGCGTTTTAAACATGACAGCGCTAATCGACGCTTTATCATCTTTAAGTGTAAAGTAAAAGTGACCACGAACATTGTGCTTGAAGTTAGAAATCTCTCCTTCTAAAAGAAGGTCCTTCAAATGGATGTCGGAGTCGAACTTGAGTTTAATGTATTTTGTCAGTGCGGTGACAGTCAATGCTTTTTCTGTCATAAAGTATCCCTACTTATTCAAGGATTTCCGAATCTTATCTAAAACGCTGTTATTAAAGGAGACCGCCTTATTGTCACCTTCATCTGTAAAAGCTCTTGTTTGAACAAGCGCTTCGTTGATAATGATTTCATGGGGCGTCTCAGTGTCATATAGTTCATAGGTGGCAAGTCGCAAAATCGCTCGATCAACATAAGAAAGTCGCTTAAGAGACCAACGCTCAAGTTGCGCGACAATCAAAGCATCAATTTTATCACGATTTTTTAGTATACCGCTTACCATGTCACGGATGAAATCTGTCTCCAGTGATTCGGGTAATTCCCAGTGATCGAGCAAGTCGATTGTATATAGTATTTCGATGATTGCAGCGCGTTGTTCTCGTCTTGATTTCATGCAGATTCCACCTATCTTATCATTAAAAAGTGTATCATATATTGGCCAAAATAAAAAGGAAAAGCGTATTTTCCTTTTTATTGAAAAACGAGTCTATTTAGTTTAATTTAGCCCGGTTTAAGATTTCGTTGAGACGATTGGCATGCGCTTCACCAAGATAGCGGAATGGCTCACGCGTCGTGCCTTCGGGTTGTGGATAATAGTGTTCATAATCATACTCATAGTCTTCAACCATAATGTTGAAAACTTCAACGATGACCGGGGTGTAGCCTACCCAGTCGGCATTTTGAACAGCATGATCAACGTCGAGGAAGAAGTTAATAAACGCATGCGCTAAAGGAATGTTTTGCGCGGTAGTTGGGATGACAAATCCATCCACCCAAATGTTAGTATGTTCTGGTGCATAATAGTCAAAATTAATGGGTGCACCGTCTTCTTCATAAACAAAAATCATTTCGAAGTAGTCCCCTGAGTAAACAAGCGCCATATCTAAATTACCAAGGGCGACATCGCCTTTAAGATCATCTTCACCAAAACGGGTAAACGAGGCGTTACGAAGCAAATCTTCCGCTTCTTGAAGTTCAGTTTCATCTTCACTGTTTACACTATAACCAAGACAAAGTAACGCAGCCGCTACGGCATCGCGCGGTGAGTCATACATACCGATATTAAATGTTGTCTCTGGATCAAATAAGGTACAAAGACTGTCCGTTTCAATCGCTGCTTTAACGGCAGGGTCTGAAGTGTTATACATGATACCGATGGTACCAAAGAAGTAAGGAATCATATAATCCTCAATCGTGTAGCCCTCATAAATCACCCGCGCGTCTTCAAAAAATTCAATCTGCGCTAAGTTTGGCAATAAATCACGATCAATGGGATGTAAAAGTCCTTCTTGTTGGAGTTTATCAATCATATATTCACTTGGAATGACGATGTCATAATCGGTAATGCGTTGTTTGATTTTCAACTCCATTTCTTCATTTGAGCCAACAGTTTCATAGACAACCCGCGCGTTGAACTCGCGTTCAAAATCACGCACTAAATCGCTGTCCATGTACTCACCCCAGTTTAATACATATAAGGTTTCTTTGTCAGATGAACAGGCCATAAGTGAAAGACCTAGCAGAATAAACAAGGCAAAAATCGATACTTTTTTCATTTTAAAACAACCTTTCTTTTATCTTTTCTATTCAATATATTGAAAGTGATCATAACCGCTACGGTCACAAGCACGATCAAGCTGTTGTAGGCAAATACTTCAGGTGAAATCGCCCGACGACGCAAACGGGCATAAATGAGCGTGCTCACATTGTGGAAGTCGCCTGATTTCATAAAGTAGCTAATAATAAAATCATCAATACTCATTGTAAAGGCAATCAAAGCACCCGCAAGCATTCCGACTTTAATCGACGGAACAATGACTAAAAACACGGCTTTAAGCCTTGTAGCGCCTAAATCAAGGGCTGCATCAAATAAATTAGGGTCAAGACTTTTTAATTTTGGCAAAACACTTAATATAACAAAAGGAATGGAGAAAAAAATGTGGGCTAGTAACATTGTCGGAAAACCAAATGACAAGCGAACAAATCGGAATATGATAAACAACATAATGCCCGTCACGATGTCAGGATTGACGACAGGGACATTGTTAAGCATCATCATTTTTAATCGCATCGCCTTGGTCATGCTGTGAATCCCAATGGCAAATACTGTCCCAAAAATCGTCGAAACAAATGTTGAAATTAGCGCAATTTGCAACGTAACCATAATCGCTTGCATCAAGTCGCGGTCCTGCACAATTCCTGTATACCAACGAGTTGTGAAATCAAATGATTCAAATGTAAATCGTGAGCCATGAATGCTGATCAAAAAGATAATCAAAATCGGGAGATAGATGATGAAATAGGTTAGCACCGCAAAGAGCACTTGGGCAACTTGTAAACCAATATGCTTTCTCATAACAATGTCTCACCTTCTTTATCAACACGAATGATGAGCGCAAAGGCTGTGAGCATCATGAGCATGACGATGAATGAGACGGTCGAGGCAATATTAAATGACCCCCGGAAAATTTGTTCCTCAATGACTACACCAAGCAACAACATGCCATCGCCACCAATTCGTTTCGGTAACGCAAACGCTGTCATCGCCGGTAGAAGGGTCATGATGACACCACTGATTACCCCACCGAGTGATAACGGAAATGTAATCCGGAAAAACGTTTGAAACCGATTTGCGCCAAGATCACGACTCGCTTCTATCAAGGATTCATCCATCTTAAGTAGCACAGAATAAATTGGGAAAATCATAAAGGGTAAATACATCGAAACCATCGCCAATACAATGGCTATATCGGTCCCAATCAAATCAAAGCTTAAACCAAACAAGTTTAGAATCGATACCGGCTTAAACATATTTTCCCACGCGATAATTCGCACGATCATGTTGCTCCAAATAGGCACAATTAATAATGCAACAAACAATGTCTTACTACGGCTCTGCATTTTTGCAAAAAAATGCGCAACTGGATAACCGATAAGAAAGCAGATGACCGTGGTGATTCCAGCGTACTTCAAACTATTTTGAAGTGCTTCGATAAATATTTCATCGGAGAGAAATCTTAGATGTGTTGTGGTGAAGCGAAATGTATACTCATTAAAAATATGAAATGTAGACAAAGTAGCTAAAAGGATAAACAGACCTGGAATAAGAATGAGAATGACCATCCACACCAAATAAGGGGTGGTTAAAGACCGTAAGCTACGCATGACGCGCCATCACATGAATGTCTTCTTTGTCAAAATTCAAAGTAACCTTTGTCCCCACCGTTTGCATATCGGTTGAATGAATGATGTATTCACGTTCACCGACCATGACGATAATCTCATAATGGACGCCTTTGAATGTTATGTCTGTAACCGTCCCAGTGATTCCGCCATCACCTAGTGTCAGTTCGATGTCTTCTGGACGCAATACGACATCGACTGGTCTATTTTCACCAAAACCTTTATCAATACATTCAAACGTATGATTTTCAAAAGTTACGAGATAATCTTTCACCATTGTTGCTGGTATAATATTGGATTCTCCGATAAAAGAGGCAACAAACCGTGTTTTAGGTTCATTATAAATGTCTTCAGGTGTCCCAATTTGTAAGATTTCACCATTGCGCATAACAACGACGGTATCACTCATCGTTAACGCCTCTTCTTGATCGTGCGTCACATAAACGAAAGTAATCCCTAGCGCGCGCTGCATTTCTTTTAACTCGTACTGCATATCTTGTCGTAGTTTCAAGTCCAAAGCGGCTAACGGCTCATCCAGTAGTAACAACTTCGGTTTATTCACAACCGCTCTAGCGATGGCAACGCGTTGTTGTTGGCCACCAGATAGTGTTTTTACGTTACGGTTTTCAAAGCCTTCTAGTTTAACGAGTTTTAACGCTTGAGACACGGCATCATCAATTTCCTCTTTAGCCATTTTTTTCATTTTTAAGCCAAAAGCAATGTTGCCATACACATTTAAATGTGGAAATAAAGCATACTTTTGAAATACCGTATTAATCTTCCGCAAATGTGGGGGTAAATTATCAAGATAAGATCCATCAAACATAATGCGTCCAGTATCGGCCGTTTCAAAACCCCCAATTAATCGTAATAAGGTCGTCTTGCCACATCCTGAAGGTCCAAGTAACGTAATAAACTCATTCTCACGGATATATAAATTGATATGCTTCAAAACTTCAGTGTCATCAAAAGACTTACATATATTTTGAATATCGACTAGTTTTTTCATCATATCACCCCACTTCTTCAATCAATTTTTATGCACTCAAGTATCCGTTTATCGCCAGTAAACACACTAGCGATAAGGGAGAAAATCATTCGATTATGTTTAGTATTTATATACTATGATATTATTTTTATTAAACAAA
>SKGI01000134.1 GCA_007117555.1 Candidatus Izemoplasma sp.
ACATGACGCTTAATCAAACAATATTCGCGCATCGTCGCGCCCTCCACGCCATCCCAGAACTCGGTTTTGAACTCCACCGCACGAAAGCATATCTTGAACGTGAATTGCGCCGCATGGGTTACGCACCTCACACCATCGGCCAAACGGGATTATTTGCCATCCGCGAAGGTAAACAAAAGACAGCCATCGCATTTCGAGCGGATATGGATGCCTTACCCATTCAAGAAGAGACCGGCTTATCTTATGCATCTACTGTGCCAAACCAGATGCATGCGTGTGGCCATGATGGTCATATGGCCATGGTGCTTGGGTTTGCTGAACTGATCGCAAAAACGCCCAAGCCTGAAAAAACCCTCTTGTTTATTTTTCAACCGGCTGAAGAAACATCAGGTGGCGCGCAAACACTCATTGACGAAGGGGTGTTTAATGGTGTGCATGTAGAAGGCATCTTTGGGCTTCATCTCGACCCGTCTTTACCGCAAGGAATACTCGGCGTTAAACCAGGCGTGATGATGGCAGCCATTACCGAGTTCACCGTGACGATTTTCGGAACGGGTGGCCATAGTGCAAGACCAAGTGAAGCACGCGATGCTTTAAAAGCAGCCGCAGAACTTATCACGCAGTATCACGCAATAACAAAAACCGCAGGAGAACCGTCATCACACGCACGCGTAGGTATCGGAATGTGTGTTGCAGGTGAAGCGAGTAATGTCATTGCCGATCAAGCCACCGTGCAAGGGACTTTACGGACATTTTCTGAATCCGTCAAGGAAAGCGTGATTCAAGCGATGTATACGATTATTAAGACGCTTGAATCACGTCATGGGGTGCACATAGAAAATCACTTCCACGGTGCGTATCCAGCTGTATACAATGATGAGACATTAACCCAGACACTGCTTGAAGGGTTGACAGCACTGCCGATAGAATCGGTCAAACCGCTTTCAATCAGTGATGACTTCGCCTTTTACCAACGCGTTGTTCCAGGTGTTTATATGTTGCTTGGGACAGGGACACCTTCATACGATGCCCCTTTACATGCCAATCGTTTTGATTTTGATGAAACCGTGTTGCTTGATGGGGTCCATGTTTATCGAGATATCGCCAGCATAATGGGTGTGTGGGACTCACAAACAGTTGAACTGCCTCAGCTTGAAATAGACGAAAAAAAAGTTCAGTTTGAGTGATCAAACCGAACTTTTTTAAGTGCAGTAAAACTAAGATTTTTTAGTGCTTACTTTAGGGACATCAGTTTTGAAGGTTTCGCCTAAAGTTGAGGCGAGTCCTACGATGCCTTGCATGTCCGAAGGAATAACGAGTTTAGTCGCTTGACCGTTGGCCATTTCAACCATCGCTTTATAGGCTTCAAGACGGAGGAATGCTTCGTCAGCGCCAGCTTCACGGATGAAGCGAATCCCGCTAGCAGTCGCTTCTTGAACGGCAAGAATGGCTTCAGCTTGACCTTCAGCTTCAAGGATACGGCTTTGTTTTTCACCATCAGCTTTAAGGATGCGTGATTCTCTTTCACCTTCAGCTTCAAGGATGGCAGAGCGCTTGTTACCTTCAGAGATGAGAATCGATTGACGTTTCTCACGCTCGGCGCGCATTTGTTTCTCCATCGCTTCACGGATATCTTTCGGTGGGATGATGTTTTTCAGTTCAACACGGTTGATTTTGATGCCCCAAGGGTCGGTGGCTTCATCCAAAATCGTCCGCATGCGCTCGTTGATCACATCACGTGAGGTGAGTGATTCATCGAGCTCAAGATCACCGATAATGTTCCGCAAGGTGGTCGCTGTCAAGTTTTCAATCGCTTTAAGTGGTAAATCGACCCCATAAGTATATAATTTTGGATCCGTTACTTGATAAAAGACAACGGTGTCGATTTGCATGGTGACGTTATCTTTAGTAATAACGGGTTGTGGGTCGAAGTCGACAACTTGTTCCTTGATAGAAACTTTTGACTTAATCCGATCGACGAAAGGTACGAGGAAATGAACCCCAACATCCCACGTCGCAATGTAACGACCAAGACGTTCTACGACGAAACGGTTGGCTTGGGTGACGATCGCAATACGGGTTCCTAGATAGACAACGATGACAAGAATAATAACAATAGCTAATACTGGACCAATCATAAATGACCTCCTAAATAGTTTTATGGTTAATTTTTTTGTGGACTTAGAATGGATAGACGATATCGTCTAAGATGACACGGGTGCCAGTTAAGTAATCACGTAATATTTTTCGGTTGTGTGTAAGCATGGACATGAATACATCCGCAAACACACTCGTCATCCCAATGAGCAGCAACCATAAGGAGCCTGTAGCGGCTGCGAATAACACTGCGATGACCCAAAGTAAATATTTCCAAAACAATTCCCGTAAGAGAATACTTAAGACATTGACTTGTCCAGCTAGACGGATTCTAGCCAAACGGCGACCCAATGAATGACCTTTTAAAGCGAGCATGTATAAAGTGTGGAACACAAGAAAGGCAAACGCATGATAAAACCAGACAAACCCTTCATAAACATCTCGAAATTCCATCACTTCGGGATAATCTTCATAAAGAGACTCTTGAAGATTACGGCGCCTTAGTTCACGTTCTTCTTCATCAATGTCTCCGTCAAAAAAGGCGTCTTCAATTTCAATCAACTGTACTCGATACAGTTCTTGAACTTCTTGATATTGCGCATGAAGCTCATTAAAATTATCCGTTCTTCTAGCGTAAATCGGTCGTGCAACCAATTGGAAGGTCGCGACCACAATCGCTATAATACAGATGAAATCCGTCACCAAGGCAAGGGCGCGACGGAAGAAACCAGCATTCACTGTTTCATCACGATGAGTTTGACCCCTTCGATGGCAAGAATCTCTACTTTTTCATCAACGAGAATGCCGTCACCATCTTCAGTGACTGCAGTCCAAATTTGGCCGTCGACTTTAACTTGTCCGCGATCACCCGGTGCAATTTCTTTCACACAGATCGCCACTTTACCAATCAGTCGGTCTGCATTCGTGCTCACGACATTTGCGCGTAAATAATTTTTCGCGAGTGGTTTAACACTGATGAGTAAGAGGATCGATAATAAAATAAAGACGAACAGCTGGAATACAAAAGGCACCCCAAGCACGGCGAGAATGAAAGCGACTAAAGCCCCAATCGCAAACCAGACACTCGTTAAGTCCATCGTGGTGATTTCAATGTAGGCGGCTACTAAAATGACCAAAAACCAGATGACGACAAAAACTTCATTAATACCCATTTACAAGACCTCCTCCGGTTGTGTCAGATCAATGATGAGGGCATGGTCTGTCTTGCTCCAGACCGTTTTGAACTTGTAAGCATTGTTGTCCACAAGATTCAGTTGGGCCACTTGAGCGACCTCTTTCATAAACTTTTTGTTGCACACACGCGCGTAGCTCGGCCGGACGGTAATTTTGTGACGCTTTTCGGCCGGAATGGCACCACGCTCAAACTCCTGTTTTGTGATGGGCTTGACGGCGATACGCTTTTGATCATAGTCAAGACCAAGCAGCACGTTGTAGGCGTTGTCAAAGTGACGGCTCGCACTCTTGTTTAAGGTGATGTTTGACTCATAGAGTGTTGCCACGCCTTCATTTGGCTTTTTGGAAGCCCAGACAAACGACATAGGACCACCTCCGAATTATTTTTACAATACTAATTATACACCTAATAACCAAATAATGCAATAAAATTATTTTCATTATTTTCATTATTATTTTGGCATAGAGGGGATTCGCTGTATACTAACTTAGAGGTGACACACTATGAATCAATCGTTCGTCCATCCTGTAGAGAAAGATTTGACGAAAACATACAAAGGGTCCATTTGGAATAAATTTATTAAAAGCTTGAAACAGTTTAATCTTGTTGAACCTGGTGATAAGATTATGGTCGCGCTCAGTGGTGGGAAGGATTCTTTGTTGTTGGCGTCCTTGATGAAAGCCCTAAAACGCCATCCACTCGTACCCTTTGAATTGGTTGTTGTGACCATGGACCCAGGTTATCCACCTGCACTCAAGGGTCGGTTGGTGACACAAGCAGAAACGCTTGGGCTTGCGGTGCATATTGAGCCGACGACGGTTTTTGATGTGGTGAATCGTCAAGCGCCCGATAACCCATGTTTTTTGTGTGCCCGCATTAGACGCGGCATTTTATACCGACTCGCCCGCAAGCACGGCTGTAATAAAATCGCCTTGGGCCATCATTATGACGATGTGATTGAGACGACCATGCTCAATCTTTTGTTTTCGGGTTCAGTCAAGACGATGCTACCTAAGGTTGCATCGACTGAGCACCCTGGTATGACTTTAATACGCCCGCTCTATTTTGTGCGTGAAGAATCGATTGTCGACATTATGCACAAACACGATTTCAATCCGATTCGTTGCGGCTGTCCATTGGCGGAAAAAACGATGTCTTCAAAGCGTGCAGCCGTTAAACAATGGCTGAAGCAACTCAATGCCGAACACCCAGGCATTGACGCTTCGATTTTTCGTGCACCCGATAACGTCAATTTAGACTATGTACTCGGTTGGCATCAAGACGGAAAACGGCATCAATTCGACGATTAAGCCGCTATGTTTCACGTGAAACATACCGTTATTTGCCAAGGCAAAACCGCGAGAATAAGGCGTCAAGTAAGGCTGTATCTTTTGTGTCACCGATAATTTCACCAAGTGTCGACCAAGCTTGTTTAAGATCGAGTTCAACCATATCCACTGGCATGTGCGCTAAAGCACTTTGGCGCGCTTCAATTAAGGATGATTTTGCTTGGCGTAAACAAGCGATGTGACGGGCGTTTGAAACGTATGTATGTTCTTCAAGCGCTAAAGAACCCGATAACACAGTTTCGCGAATACGTGCCTGCAAGGCTTCAAGATGGGTTTTGTTTAAAGCACTCAAAGGGATACTCTCTTCAAAGTGACGACCGATTTTACTTTCAAGGTCAATTTTATTAATAATGATTAGACGTTTCTTATGGGCTGTCAAGGCGAGAAGATGTTCGTCTTCATCAGATAAAGGGACATTGTTATCGAGTACAAATAAGATAAGTTCTGCCTGATCGAGCGCTTGCTTAGCTTTTTCAATGCCGATTTTCTCTACTTGATCGGCCGCTTCACGAATGCCTGCCGTATCGATAAGATGCAGTGTAATGCCGCCAAACGTCACCGAAGCTTCAACTAAATCGCGCGTTGTCCCTTGAATTTCTGTCACAATCGCCTTATCTTCACCGATTAATGCATTGAGCAAGCTTGATTTACCCACATTTGGCCTTCCAATGATGGCGGTTTTGACCCCTTCACGAATGACTTGACCATCTTGTGCTCTTTTTAGGACCTCTTCAAGTCGTTGAATGAGTGTCTCAATTCTCGGTAAGACGACGTCAGTTGTGAGTTCGGCAACGTCGTCATATTCAGGGTAGTCAATGTTGACCTCAATTTGCGCGACAATGGCTAAGACGTCATTACGGAATCGTTCGATCAATGTTCGAACGTTACCATCGAGTCCTTTCGTCGCCAGTTCAAGTGAGAGTCTTGAACGTGCGGCGATGATATCGACAATACTTTCTGCTTGACTTAAGTCGATGCGGCCATGTAAAAAAGCCCGTTCGGTAAATTCACCTTTTTCGGCCAGTCGTACACCATGACTAATAAGCAGTTCAAGAATTGTCGACGCTACGAAAGGACCGCCATGACAACTGATTTCGACAACGGGCTCTGTCGTAAAAGTTCTCGGCGGGTGAAACACACTTAATAAGACTTCGTCAATCACGGTGGTCCCGTCGATAATATGGCCATAGTGAACTGTGTGCGAAGGTACCGCATCAAGACGCGGACCTCGCCATATTTTTTGCATCTGCTCGAAGGCATCCGCACCACTGATGCGAATGATGTTTAGGGCGCTTTCGCCCAGTGCGGTCGCGATGGCCGCAATCGTGTCATGTTTCATCATCATCACCTGAATTTAGTATACCATATAGACTGGGTTTGGTGTATAATAGAATAAGGTGATAAAATGAGTGAAAACAAACGAAAAAAATTAAATCCAATACGCTATGTCTTGATTTTTTCCATGGTGACCGTTGGGATCTTGATTCATGGCATTTTCGCCCATCGTGACACGGAACTAAGCTATTTTGCCTGGCTTTTGGCATACGCCTATGTGCCTTTTTTTATTACGGGCATCTTTTATGTCGTCCATCGCATTTCACTTAAATTACGCCCCGATAATCCTGAAGTGCGTCGTCAAGAAGCCTATGTTTTAGAAATGTCTAGGGCGGTTAAAGACACCTTAAACTTTACGGTTGAGGATTTCAAGATGTTGCAACGGAACCAAGACTTCCAAAATGCGATGTTTTATGGCTACCAAGTTTTGTATGAAGGGGTGCCAGCGGCTGTCGCCTATGAAAAAATGCTTGATCCCTTTGAGAAAGATACAAAAGAATATCAAGCGGTTGAAGTGATTATCACCACCATCCGTAATAAACGATCTTAAATCAGTGTAGAGGAGGTGTGAACCGTGGCTTATCAAGCTTTATACCGTACGTACCGACCACGCGACTTTGAACAAGTGGCGGGCCAAGACCACATTACGAGAACGTTTAAAAATGCGTTGATGAACAATAAACTTGCGCATGCGTATTTATTCAGTGGTCCCCGTGGTACGGGTAAGACAAGTATTGCCAAAATTATCGCTAAGGCTGTTAACTGCGAGCTAGCGCCTGTAGCGAATCCGTGTAATCAATGCGAGACATGTCTTGGCATTGATAAAAACAGCATTCATGATGTCATCGAAATTGACGCCGCCAGCAACAACGGTGTAGACGAAATCCGCGAGATTCGCGATAAAGTCAAATACCTCCCTAGTGTAGGTCGTTATAAAGTCTATATTATCGATGAGGTCCACATGCTATCTACTGGGGCGTTCAATGCGCTGCTTAAAACACTCGAAGAGCCCCCCAAACATGTCATCTTCATCTTAGCCACAACTGAACCACATAAAATTCCCGCAACCATCCATTCCCGTTGTCAACGGTTTGATTTTCGAGGCATTGCGTTACCGGATATGTTAGCGAAACTTAATGGGATTATCGAACATGAAAAGATTGACATCGATGAGACCGCTGTGAAGTTGATTGCCGAAAGTGCCGAAGGCGGCATGCGCGATGCCATCAGTTTGCTTGATCAAGTCGTCTCTTACAGTGACGATACCGTAACCGTTGATCATGTGCATGCCATTCGCGGCTCGATTGCTGAAGACGACTTGCTTAGCATCGGTGAAGCGATCGAAAAGCAGATGGTTGTTGAAGCGTTTAGTCTTTTTGAACGCTTGTTAGCCGCAGGCAAAGAACCGAGGCGACTGCTTGAAGATTTCATTCGTTTTTTCCGCGATGTTCTCATGTATAAAAACACAGAAGATGAAGTCGATGAACGCCTTGTGTCAGCTTCTGAGCGCTTCAAGCGCTACGCAGAAGCACTCGGCAATGCTCGGATTTTCCATTACATCGATATTTTACATGATATCCAACAAAAAATGCGCTTTGGGGGGCAAGCCCAACTGTACATGGAACTTGCCTTTGTCAAAATGGTCGACACCGATTTAAAACAAGAAGCCGTCGCGTTAGATAAAATGGCCAGTCTCGAAGATCGTCTTGATGCGCTTGAAGTCAAAGTTGATGCGGTGGGTACAACGGCCGTACAAGATGCGGAAGATAATAACACGTCACCTTCAACGTATGACATGGACAGTGAGACATCATCTAAAGAGGTATTTGACGAATCGACAGATGAAGACATAAAAACATCTGATGAAACAAAGACTGAAGACACTGCTTCTGAACAACCTACCGAAAAGCCTCAAGCAGTGACGCCTCAAAAGACACCGGTTGAAGACACCACAAAAGAACCGACTGATCCTTTCACTAAACTGTATGAAACGTATCGAAATAAGCCATATAAAACATTTGATATTCATTTTGTGGAAGATGTCTTGCATACGGGCGATCGCGAAGTTAAAATCGACATGACCAAAAAATGGTATGATATTGAACGCACTGTCGATAGCGATGACATGGCGTATGCGAAAATGATCACCCAAGGCAATCTTGCGGCGACGAATGGACCCATGATCATCATCACTTATGACTCTTATCCTATGTGTAATAAAGTGATGAGTAAAGATGTGCATCCGCGTCTCGTAGAACTGCTTGAAGATTATTTTAAACGGCCGATTATGATGCAAGCTCTTCCAGAAGATTTATGGGAACTCATCAGCGCTGAGTTCGTCAAGAAATTCCGCGCCAAAACGGCCCCAGACGATTTCATCAAACTCACCCCAATCAACCACCCAAAACTCATTGACATTCCCGCCGAAGAGACATCCTTTGATGATGTCCGCTCTGATTCATTTAAAGAAGCACGCGATTTATTCGGTGATATTGTCAAAGTAAAAAAAGGAGACTAAATTCATGAACCCTAGTATGATTAAAAAACTACAACAAATGCAACGCGATATGGTCAAAGCACAAAAAGAACTTGAAGCGTCTATCTTTTATGGCAGTGCGGGTGGACAGGCCGTCACCGTCGAGTTTAATGGCGCAAAAGAAATGCAACGGCTCACCATTACACCCGATGCCTTTGAGTTACCTGAAGATTTTGATTTCTTACAAGATACGATCATCGCCGCTGTCAATGACTGCATGAAAAAAATCGATGAAGAGACACAAGCAACCATGGGCCAGTTTTCCCAAGGTCTTGGCAACGTGCCTGGGCTGTTTTAAGTGCGTTACCCCGAGGCGCTCGATCGCTTGATCGAGCAGTTTCGTCGTTTTCCCGGAATCGGTCAAAAAACGGCGGAGCGCTATGCGTTGTTCGTCATAGATCAGTTTTCCGAAGAAGACATCGTCTCATGGATGGAAACGCTCCATCGTGTCAACACTGAAATCGCACCATGTGAACAGTGCGGCCATTTGACCGACAAACAACCTTGCTATATTTGTCGTGATGATGTGCGCCACAAGAAGACTATTTTG
>SKGI01000109.1 GCA_007117555.1 Candidatus Izemoplasma sp.
CTTTTTTACGAATCTCCTAAACGTGATCGATTGTTGAGTTACGCTTTATGTGTCCTTCGCTTGAAATGTGCCTATTCATTTTATTCTGATTGATTAAACAATGGACTCGATTGGCATCTCTCAAGCAACCTACCTTCTTGCGGCATTTTTATTCTAGTTCTGCCAAGAGGTCATCTTTTAATCTCAATTCTTTCCGCTCACAGTCTGTGTCTCAGTATATTTATGAATAGTAAGTGCGCACACCAAAAAAACTAGCCTTCACTTGTGCTTAAGTATAACCGTCTAAGAACATCCAACAATGACTCGAAATCAGACTTTACAATCCCAAGGTTTTTTAAATCTGGTTTATCTTCGTAAATTTGTGCAATAAAAGATTGTACATCTACCTTGATTTCATCAACAATCTTGAATGTCTGCACTGGACTAACATACTGCAACAATCTAAAAATATCATTTTTATGTTTACGAATATTTTTTGAGTCAACCGGTTGATGATTCGCTTTTCTTTCTTTCTTTCTTTCTTTCAAATCGAGATAGGCTTTGAGCTTGAAAAGAATAAGCGCTTCAAAATCAATCACTGAAAATCCATCAAGCACTTTTTTACCATTCTTTAACAAATCATAGTAGACATCATTGAGTAATATAGCAGATAAACTAACGATACTTTCATCAATAGAAATCCGTGTAAACTCTGCATCAAGCGGAAGAATCAACGTATCAAGACGTCTAGTAAACAATTCAATCATCTTTGGATAAGTTGTATCTTGAGGCTTACTAAATCTGTAAAACTGCCGCTTCGATCACTTTTACTCCGATGTTCATATCCGCCATCACAAATGAAATTCCAAAACACCTTAGCAAATGAAGCATCTAAGGCCTCGATAATGAGGACGATATCCAAATCTTTCGTACCACGAAAATCGCCACCTTGATCGCTGATAAGTAAATCACATGCGGTGCCACCTATAAAGACGTATTGGTCCTTTAAATCCGTGAAATACTCTTTGAACTTGTTTAATCCGTGTACCATGTTTCACCTCGTAAAACATCCTCTAACGCTTGCTCGACTCTTTCATCATCTTCATCTTTGAGCGACCCATATAAAGACATCACATCAACACAAAGGTTCTTGGAAAATAAATGCGGGTCATAATCCCACAGTTGGAGTTCTATCGGTTTCAAATCAATTATTTTATTAACATCTTCAATAACATGAAATGATCTTTTTTCAAACGTGTGCTTAGACATTGCCATAATAGTTTGATCAGGCGCGTTTAGCATCGATAATTTTGAAAGCGCACTTAAACCAGCAAACAAAGCGTCCTTAGGTTTTTTTAAAACGTAAACGGTTTTTTTAACCGGTGTACTAAAATACTTTGCGCCTCGCTTAAAGTAATCCGTATCATCAATTCTTTCATACATCTTACTTCTTTGTGTAGTGCCCCCTAGTGTGTATTGAACTAGGTTTAAACGATAAAGCTCGTTTAAAGCTCTTGATGCTGACATTAATTTCATGCCCAATTTTTTGGCAAACTGTGTTGTATTGATCACTTCATTTTTATGATACAAGAAATGTAAATACGCAACTTGAGCAGAGGTCGTGAAGCGATTTAATGTAGAGTTTATTTTATCATATGTCAACATCAAATCAAGCCCAAGAAATGGTATAAACATCTGCCCATCTTCAATTATGAAGGCTAGTTTTTTTTCAATTAAGCTCCTTCTTCGATATCGCGTTAAAACTTTGTACAAAAGAACGACTTGCCGCTCAGTCGTTTCAAAAACTTGATAAGTGTGTTTTTGAAGTTGATCAATACTAGCTTTTTCATCGATGACTTCCATTAAAATACAGGATTTATCAAGGAGATTCATGGCGTAAAACTGATACTTACTCTTTAGCGCAAATGGTAAGCGCTGTGTATCAGTCCACGCATCGATTGTTAAAGACTGATCGATATTTTCTCTTAAATATTTTCTAACGTGTTGTAGCACCGCCATCACCCTCAATATATCTTATTTATTTTAAATATATCATTTCGCTTGTTATTTTGCAAGTATTAGAGGTATATTTGAGTTATGCTTGAATCTACTTCACAAGGAGAAGCGTTTAATAATCAAAATGCACCCATGATTTTTTGGGTTATTTATCTACCTTATCCGTATTATGGTATTGGACCATGCAAACACTTATTGATCGAGCATAACTAAACTATTGTATCGCAAGAAATTACATCAAAATCTCTATTCATACTCATAAAGAATAGGCATATGGGTATTGGTTCAGAAAAAAAGCGCCTTGGACAATGTCCAAAGCGCCTTAAGTTAAGCCGGTATAAGTCTAGTCTAAGGCAGTACTACTTCGATGACAAACGTAAGTTCTAACGTGTGAATGCCATCAGAAAGGGTTAACACGATCGGCTCTTCATCCGCAAGCCAATCGGCTACAATCACACTGACAAGTGTGGTGCCCGCTTCATCTTCCCAGTTAGAGCCAACAAGCTCACCTTCATAATTCCAAGTGTAAACAACGCCGTCATACTCAATCGTTTCGACTGTAGAACCTGGCAAACGATATAAAGCACCTAAGTAACGCGCGATGTCATTCATTGGGCGGCCAGCATCGATGTCTTCAAGGTCGTAGTGACCCGTAAAGGTGTTGTCTTCAAGCACGACTTCACCATACTCATACGCTGGGTCATACTCATAATCAAGTGCATCGAGTACATGGTGCGGCAAATGATTCACCGCAGGTAAGTTGGCTTCATACTCGGCAATGGCCGCTAAAACATTCGCAAACTGACCAAACTGTTCAGCTGGGACAGGAATATCCACAGGAATTCCAAACTCAATGCTTTCATAGTTGGCATCCGCTAAAACATTTGGACTACTCATAATAACAATCGCGCCAGATGGCAAGAAGTTTGTCGTAATCGAGCTTGCACCACCAGATGATTGTTCACCAACGATCGGTGCGATACCGAGTTCACGAACCATCGATGCGAATAAGTTTGCGGCACTGTAAGTAACTGGGCTAGTCAGTAAATACCATTCGAAGTCAAACGCTTCGTTTTCGGTACCATAAAACGCTGATTGCGTTGCGCCATCACCAGCATTGATGCTGTGATAAGGCATCGGTTCATCGGTCATATAACCAAGTGTTTGTAACATCGTACCAATAATACCACCGGTATTACATGATACGTCGACAATGACCGTCTCAACGCCACGGTTTTCTGCCGCTAACAAATCATCACGGAACTGATCCGGTGTATCGACATTGAAACCAGGAATCCGTACGACGGCAATGGTATCATTGTTAAAGTAACGTACGCGTGGGGCATTACAGTGTCCGACAAGTTCAATTTGGAACGCTTCAAAGAAACGGGTTGTTCTCGGTGCGAGATATTCCCAGAATAAGCGTCCATCAAAGTTACGGAAGTCCATAAAGTAACCAGGATGACGTAAATCAGTATGTAAGTCATCGAGATCGAGTGCTGAACGGAACATCGCGGTGTAATGCGTACTTGCACCTGTGCTCATAAAGCCACTGCGACGCGCTTCAAAGAACTCATAATAAGTTTCAATTTCGCTGGCAATTTTCAAGCCAAAGAAATGATCGAATGTGAAGTTAAGGAAATGATACGTCGCATCAAGCATATCATAAGGAACTGGTCCACGTTTCGTTGTATCATTTAATGTTTCAATAGTCTCTAAAGCTGAAATTTGGTACGTATCGACACCGACTAAAGCATCGCCATTGTAATAAACATCAAACATCGACCCAGTAAAGAACAAGTTCGCAAGATGGAATTGCATTAAAAACTGCTCTTCATGTTGAACGAGTTCCATCCGGTAAGCGCCTAAATCAAATAAGACACCATCTGATGGATTAAACACGTAATCAATGACGAATAAGTCTTGACCAAAATCAGTTTGTGTTGCCTCAGCAATAGCTGAGAAGAAACCATAACGATTGACGAAGACGGTGTTTTCGTTGAAGTCCGCAACCAGTTCATACACGGTCACTTCTGGTTCTTCATCACCATTTTCTTCTTCTCCAAGCAAGCCTTCTTCGTTTTCTTCACCATTTTCTTCGCCGTTTTCGTCTTCTTCATCTTCTTCAGAAGAAACAAATGTATAGCGTACGGTGACAACACCATCTTCTTCGATAATTTCAAGTTCTTGCGAGACAATGGCCCCTTCAATTAAAGCGATGAAAGACGCGATGTCGACGTAAGGCACCGAACCGTTGTTCATGTAAAATACATCCAGTTCGCCATCTTCGACAATATACTCATCCGCAATACTTGTGAATGGTAAAGAAACGATATCCGTAACGAGTTTCGCGTCACGTGGTAACACGGTAATGTCATACGCTAAACGGGCCACTTCAAGGAGGTCTTCTCCACCATCATACACTGCGACAGCGGTCAACGTCACCACTTCTGGTCCTGTGCTTGCGACCGGGAGCCCTACATAACCACCAGGGCTTAACGCTGCGATATTAGATGTTTCCCATGTAATGGGGAAGCCTTGGAAACTCGTTGGCAGTGGGATGTCATAATCGATTTCTGTTCCTGTCATCATGAAGTGATCATCTAAGAACTCTTCAAGACGCTCTGGAACAATGGCCAGTGATTCTTCAAGTTCAAGCGCTAAGACGGTAATATTAAACTCCCGCCAAACAACACGATCGGTGCCTTCAACGTTACGCTCAGCGACGACAGTCAAACGCACACTCGTTGAACCGGCAAAGTAAAGTGGCCGGGTGACTTCACCATCATTGGTGACGGTCGCTTGACGGTTTGATGTCCATTCAACGGGTTGTCCTGCAATGCTTGCAGGCAGCTCAAGATGACCATCAACTTGATTGTATGGGAACGTGTAGTCCTCGAATGCTTCGACAAATAATAACCAGTCTGACAAGCCTTCAGATAGGGCTTGAACATAGACAGGGAATGTTTTATCGAGGCTCACCCCACCTAAGGTAAAGGTGGCAGTTAGGTTGACGGTGACATCGCCCTCTTCATAAAATGGACGGACAACCGCACCAGTCTCTGATAGCACATCAGGTCGATCGGATGCCCAGCTGATTGACACGTCTTCATAACTGTCAGGCAGCTCGATGTCTTCAAGTGCGACAGCGGGAATCTCGAAGTCCGCAATTAAATCTTGAAGTACATTTTGTTCTCTTGGTAAAGCTTCAATGGTACAGGCGGCAAATACAAACGTCGCCAAAACTAAAACAAAACTCATGATAACTTTTCTCATACAAACCCTCCTGATTAATTGTGTTCGAACATCGTATCCGATGTCCATCAGATATTAAGGACGCATCCCTAATTCTGAATATAAAGACATTATAGCATGGACAAAGCCATTCGTCATGCCTTTTGTACTAACTGCTGTGCCTTATTGAAAAAAGTTCGGCTTCCAAATAAGAGAAATAAGTAAGTGGTCAAACTGACACCGCCGAGAATACCCATCATGATGGCAATTTGGTAAAGAATGGCCAGCGTTGGGTCGATACCCGATAATATTTGACCACTCATCATACCAGGTAAAAAGATAATGCCCATGCCAAGCATGCTGTTTAGCGTTGGTAAAATTGCCGCATCAAAACAGCCATTCACAACACCCTTTACAGCTTGCGCAGGATGCGCGCCAAGAATGAGCCACTGTTCAATCTCACGATGACGATGACTGAAGTGGTCAATCATGCTACGTAAGCCAAGTGAAATCCCTGTCATACTGTTCCCAATAATCATACCGGTAAGCGGAATGACGTAACGCGGATCAAAATAAGGGCGCACTTGAATGACTGCGAACATGAAGAAGACAATGATTGGCAACGTCCCAAGCGGTAAAGTTATCATGACGACTTTTTTTAAGCGCGGTCCCATTTCATCACGAAATTTGCTCAGCACCGTAAATACTGCAAACCCAACCATAATTAAGACAATCGCCGTCGTGATGAGTGGATGCGGGTGATCAAAGACAAACCCTAATAAAAGACCAACAAGTACCAGTTGAACTGTCATCCGGAAAGTCGCCCAAATAAGTAGTTTCTCGCGTGGGATGCCGCGCCATTTCAAGATGATCAATACCATAAGCGCAAACGCATACGCTAAAGCCACTTGCCAAATACTTAAAGCAATGACCCCATCAGGCATGGTCTTCACGCCCTTTCAATCGGCCGTTTTCGAGTTGGACAATCACGTCAGCATGTCGTCGTGCTTCATCGGTCGAATGGGTGGCCATGACTAATGTTTTACCTTGTTCTCTTACCGTGCTAACGACGGTCTCAATAATTAATTTTTCTGTCGCTTCATCGAGCGCACTTGACGGTTCATCAAGCAAAATAACCGGTCGGTCAAGCAACAAAATTCTCGCGAGCGCGAGTCGTTGCGCTTCTCCGCCTGACAAATGTTCAACATCCGCATCCAGCGCTTGCTTTAAACGGACTGTTTTTAATACATCGTATAACGCCTCATCAGTCGCTTCTTTGCCTTCGATTTTTAGACCGACACGTAAATTATCCGCAACGGTTCCAGGAAACAAAATCGGCTGTTGGCTGAGCATGGCAACTTCCCGGCGATGCGTGACACTGTCACGCTCAGATAAAAGCGTATTCGCAAACGTAATCGTGCCTGAATCGGGCGAGATCAATTTCGCAAGCAGTCGTAAAAGCGTCGTCTTCCCGCCACCACTAGAGCCGATGAGACACGTAATTTGGCCTGCAGGAATAACAAACTGCTCAATGGTGAGCACATCGCGATAACGTACATTTTCAAGTTGAAACAACACATTTGATGTTTGAGACATAGTCAGCTTCAATCCTTTTCTTTTGTAGGGTTGATCTTAGTTAAACCGAGCACTTCTTCAACCGGTAAAGAAAAGACCAAACCTTTCCCCGGCTCTTCAAGATGTAACGCTTCTTGAATGCCAACCATCACCGCTTCGGCTTTATCTTGTTCAACAAGTGTGATAACAATTTCTTTTTCTGGTTCAATAAAGCGACTTAAAAACTTCCGTGTTTCAGTCGAACCCGTGCCTCGGCCACTTAAAATGGTGCCACCTGTAGCCCCCTGACGACGGCTTGCATCAACGACATCCGTGCCTGTGCCACGTGTCGTAATCGTGATGATACAACGATAGGGTTTCATGACCGTGCCTCCTCATCTTTTTCAAGTGCTGCCCCATCAAAAAGCGCTGCCCCTACATCCATCACAAACATGATGCCAGTATTCTTTTTGTCCATTTTGCCAAGGGTCATAAACCGTGTCTTGACCGTGTCAAGCAGTTCAGCATCTAAAAGCGTTAAAATGACATCGCGGTCAGGGTCATAAGTTAACCCAAGTAACGATTCAAACAGTTCAGGATTGACCGTCCCTCGCCCATGTAAGATGGTCGAACCTCTGAGACCTAAAGCTACGCCTTCCTTAACAAGCTTTTTACTGTAGCCTTTTTTAATGATGGTCACCAGCAGTTTTTGCGAACTTCCGCTGTGCATCGTTGCCACGCTCCTTGCATGTAAACATGATACTTCATTATAGCATGCATCCAAGTTTGGTGGCAGCAATTTCTCATTTGTGAAGTACGCGTGTGATCATGTCATAAAAAAAGCCTAGACCCAAAGAACTACTTGGGTCTAGGCTGAAACACGCTAACAACTACCGCCACAATCATCTTCAACGTCACCTTGGTCATGACAACAAGGATCATAATTTTCATCGTGCTCGCAGTCTCCCGCTTCACCATGACAGTTTCCCTCAGTGACATGTGCTTTCATCGGTTCAAGCGCTCCCGCTTCATAGTGTTTCAGTACTTCTTGCGGATCGCCTGTGCCATAGAGCACTTCAAACCCTTCGGAAAGATAGCGTTCTAACGCTTGTTTGCCCATGCCACCAGCAATGATCGTTTGGACATGCAAACTTTGCATGTAATGGCGACACGCTATTTTCGCCTCAGGATCAGGCAAAATGATATCTTTACGAATCAGTTCATTGTCTTCATATCGACATAACCAAAACGCTTTAGACTTACCAAAATGTGAAGCAACCGCTTCTTCATCCATCGCAATCGCCACCACTTTATGGGTGTGATCCGTACGGACGAAACCACAATCTTCAGGGTTGTTGTTACGATTGAGAACATATTCTCCGCCTTGAATTTCAATATGCGCCCCCTCAACAATCGCCTTACCGATAATTTTACGCGCTTGACTGTATAGACGTTGCACAGTCGTCCGTGCGACGCCCATTGAAACTGCCGCCATCTCTTGATCTTTACCTTCATAATCGATTAGGCGAATCGTCTCAAACGCATCCACCGGTAATTGAAACACCCGATCAATCGGTAATTTTGTTGGTCCGAATGACGCAATCGGCGGATGACAACAAACTCTTCTTTTCTTTTTAGGTCTTGCCATGATATAAACACTCCTTTTTTTAAACATATGTTATTTATAGTGTAAATGATGCGTGATACTTTGTCAAGTTACTCAAACAAATCTGTTAGCGCATCGATGACGAATTGTTGCTGCTCAGCACGTGTTATGGTCGCTGTGCCATCACCACGCTGAGGTCCGTAGTGACCAAACCAAGCGTGGTTGCCCCCAGGGATTTCAATAAAGGACGTATCTTCAGGTAACAACACCCTAGTCGTTTCAAACGCTTCGCGGTTTAAAACGGTATCATGTTCCCCATAGATCGAAATCACAGGGATGTCTAACGCACTTAAGTCTTCACTTTCTGCCGGATAAGCACCCAAAAATATTAAAGCATCCATCGCCGCATCATCCGCGATGAAAGAAAGGGTCGCTCCACCAAGCGAATGGCCGATGGCAATCCATGGTTGATCACTTGGGTGCGCGTCTTTTATATCCCCGAAAGCATCCCGGCGGATAATGGCTAAATTGAGCGGCATTTTCGGCAAGAAAACACGGTATCCTTTGTCACGAAGCACCGATGCAAACACCAGATACGCTTCCGTCCTTACAAGACCCCCTTGATAAAACACCAC